>JBBQEG010000025.1:0-25807 GCA_038320495.1 Opitutales bacterium
GTTCGGGACCAAGCTTCCGCCTCCGGCTGCTCCCCACCCCGTCTTGCGACGACGCAGTTGCCTTCGACTGCCCCATGCTCTCTGTCTGCACGAGGGTAATGACTTTCACATTCTGAGTTCATGGTTTCATGGACGCACTGACACAGGCATTCCTGCCTGTTCCGTAATTCCCGAAATACAGACAGGAATGTCTGTTTCACTCCTTGACCCCCGTTTTCGGGTAATCTGGGCGTTGGCGAACTCATTCGACGGCCACTAAACCAGAGGCGTGGCCAAACCCGATCCTGCTGAAGATTATCCGTTCAATAATCGGTTGCGCGAAATGGCCGTGGGCGAACGACCGCAAGAGCGTTTGGAGCGACTCGGCGCCCAAGCACTCAGCGACACCGAGCTTCTGGCCATGTTACTTCGTAGCGGCACGCAGGGTCACGATGTGGTCAGCCTCGCCACGGAACTAATCAACCAGGCTGGATCCTTGGGCGGACTCATTTCCTGGCAGAGGGACGACTTCAAGAAGCTGAAGGGCATCGGCCCCGTAAAGGCGCTCCAGTTGCTCGCAATGATGGAGATCGCGCGACGGGTCGTGGGCCAGCAGGCGGGCGAAGCCCCCCTTCTCAGTCGTGCCGAATCCGTCGCCGCCTATCTCCAACCACTCACGGTGGGACTGGAGGTCGAGAAATTCTGGGTCCTTTGCCTGAACCGCAAAAACCGCTTGTTGAAACGGGTGGAGATCACGTCGGGGACCGCGACTGCGGCCCTCGCCCATCCGCGTGAAGTATTCCGCGCTGCGATTCGCGAAGGGGCGTCCGGTGTGATTTGCGCCCACAATCATCCGAGCGGCGATCCGGCACCGAGCGCGCCTGATCTGCAGGTGACACGATTGCTCCGGGAGGCGGCCCGCACGGTCGACATCGAGCTCCTCGACCACGTGATCGCCGGCCGCGCCTCGGCCGATCCCGCAGGACGCGGGTGGTTCAGCTTTAGGGAGGCGGGACTGCTCTAATCGTGCTCCCGAACGGCTCAAGCCGGTCCGGATTCACGGAGGTCGATGGCAAGACCGGGATTGAACACGATATCCCCTCAAGAAAATCCTTGCCGTCGAGGGATGGAGTGGCGACGTTCCGCCCTCTTTGATTTGGTAGGATACTCAAGTGGCCAACGAGGGCAGACTGTAAATCTGCTGGCTTACGCCTTCCCTGGTTCGAATCCAGGTCCTACCACCAATTTCCGAGTCGTCGAGGATCGCCACATCGAAGATTCCGCTGCGGGTATGGCCGTGGGTTCAACTACGAACAGTGCAAAAGATAGCACATCGTCTCGTCTCCAGCTGGCGGGAGAACGGGAAGCGTCCGCCAACTGACTGAACGATGCGAGGAGCGTGCAACCCTGGTGCGGCGCATTCCGGCTTCACCAGAACGCGCCCTCGCGGTTACCCCAAGTCACCCTTCCACGGACGCAGAGAGTGGCAGAAACCCGGGCTCGATTACTTCACCGCGGCAGCCGCGGTCACCAATTCGACAAAGCTGCGTGCTTCCAAGCTCGCGCCACCAATTAGGCCGCCATCGATGTCTTTTTGCGAAAGGAGCTCCGGGGCATTCGATGGCTTCATCGAGCCACCGTAAAGAATGCGAAGTTTCTGCGCCACCGACTCCGTGAAAAGGTTCGTCAGGAGACCACGGATAAACGCGTGCACTTCCTGCGCCTGCTCGGTCGTGGCGACCTTTCCGGTGCCGATCGCCCAGACGGGCTCGTAAGCGATCACCACGCTTGCCGCGAGTTCCTTGCTCACTCCATTGAGCCCGCGCTCGAGCTGGGTCTGCACAACCTTGAGCGTCGAACCGGATTCGCGCTCAGCCAAGGTCTCGCCGACACAGAAAATCGGGCGAAGCTGGTTCTTCAGTGCAGCCAAAACCTTCTTGTTCACGAGCTCATCGGTCTCGCCGAAAATCGTCCGGCGCTCGCTGTGCCCCAGAATAACGTGGGTCGCAAAGATCGCCCGCAACATGGGAGCCGAGATCTCGCCGGTGAACGCACCACTCGCCTCGAAATGCATGTTCTGCGCCCCAAGCTTCACGTTCGAGCCCTCCAGCGCTTTACCGGCCGACTCCAAACCAGTGAAGGGCGGACACACCACCACTTCTACGTCCGACTGTTTGCCGACAGCCACCACGATGTCGCGCACGAGCGCCACACCGTCCGCGGACGTCTTGTTCATCTTCCAATTGCCAGCGATGAGTTTCTTACGGGAGGTCATTGCAGAAAGTAGTGGACTGTGAGGGGTCGGTAGCGAGTCGGAATTACGATGATCGAACGGGTCCGGAGCGAAGGCGCGACGCTCCTGGCGACAGGGGCCGGTGCGAACACACACATCGAGGCCGCAAACCGGGTAGCTTTTCCCAGCTGGCTACGCGCTCCTCGCTGCCGCAACAGCGGCGGTCTTAGCTCTCCAAAAACACGACGCCCGGAAGCGCCTTGCCTTCGAGAAACTCAAGGCTCGCACCGCCGCCGGTGGAGCAATGCGTGACCTTGTCGGCCACGTTGAACTTCTTCGCCGCCGTGGCCGTATCGCCCCCGCCGACCACCGTGGTGCCGCCCTTGGCGGTGACTTCCGCGATTGCGTCGGCCATGGCCTTCGTGGCGGTCTCGAACTTCTCGAATTCGAACACACCCGCGGGGCCGTTCCAGATGATCGTCTTGGAGGAGAGAATTGCCTTGCGATAGAGCTCGATCGACTTCGGGCCGGCATCGAGGCCTTCCCAACCATCAGGAATCCCACCCTCGAGATCGGCCGGCTGGGTGTTGGCGTCTGGCGCAAACTTGTCGGCCGCGATGAAATCGATCGGAAAGATCAGCTCCACGCCGCGCGCCTTGGCCTTCTCTTCGAGCTCGCCGACAATCTTGGCGCCTTCGGAATCGAAGAGACTTCCACCAATTTTCATTCCGCGAAGCTGCTTGTGGAACGTGTACGCCATGCCGCCGCCGATGATGATCTTATCCGCCTTCTCAATCAGGTTTTTGATCAAGGGAATTTTGTCCGCGATCTTCGCGCCGCCGAGAATGGCGAGAAACGGACGATCTGGCGTGTCCAATACTTTGGCAAAGGCCTTGAGTTCCGCTTCCATCAGAAAACCCGCGGCTTTGACGGGTAACGCCACGCCGACCATCGACGAGTGCGCGCGATGGGCGGTGCCGAACGCGTCGTTCACGAACACATCACCGAGCTTGGTCAGCGAAGCGCGGAACGCTTCCACCGCCTTCGGATCGGCCTTCTGGGAGGTGCCATCTTCGAGCTTCACCTTGCCCTCTTCCTCGATGTGAAAGCGTAGATTCTCAAGCAACACCACGTCGCCTGCCTTGAGCTTGCCCGGAGCGCAGGCGGCCTCGACCGTGGGTCCCACGCAGTCGTCCAAGAAGGTGACGGACCGCCCGAGCAGCTTCTCGAGTTCCGTCGCGACCGCCTGCAATGAAAACTTCGCGATCTTCTGGCCATCCGGACGGCCCAGGTGCGACATGAGGACCACCGCCGCCCCTTGTTCGAGCGCAAACTTGATGGTCGGCAGCGCCGCGACGATGCGCTGATTGTTGGTGATAGCGCCGGTTTTTTTGTCCTGCGGAACGTTGAAGTCGACGCGCATCAGCACGCGTTTTCCGCTAAGGTTCAGGTCACGGATGGTCTTGAATTTCGACATGAGAGTGGAAGTGGAACGGGCAAGATGCGGGTGCAGAAAGAGGTTCGGACGGCCAGTAACCGAGAAAAGCAAGCGTTGCGGAACCCGCGGGCAAGCGCTAAAAAAAGAGCGAGTAACGAGCGGCGGACGAGCGATTGGAATGTTCGCTATCCGCTGCTCGCTACTCGCTACTTCAAAGCGATGCTCGCTGCTTTAAAGCGCGCGAGACGCTTAGAGCTGCGCGGCGATCTTCTTGGTGAGATCGACGACGCGGTTCGAATAACCCCATTCGTTGTCGTACCAGGAGATGAGCTTGAAGAACCTCGAATTGAGTTCCACGCCGGAACCCGCGTCAAAAATCGACGAGTGCTTGTCGTGGATGAAGTCACTTGAGACGACTTCGTCGCTCGTGTAGGCGAGGATGCCCTTCAGGTACGTCTCGGAGGCCTTCTTCATCGCCTCACAGATTTCCTTGTAGGACGTTTCCTTGACGGTGCGCACGGTCAGATCGACGACCGAGACGGTCGGAGTCGGAACGCGGAACGCCATACCCGTAAGTTTGCCCTTCACTTCGGGGCACACCAGCGCGGTGGCCTTGGCGGCACCGGTCGTGGACGGGATGATATTTTGCGCGGCAGTACGGCCACCCTTCCAATCCTTCTTGGATGGGCCGTCGACCGTCTTCTGGGTCGCGGTGTACGAGTGAACCGTAGTCATGAGGCCTTCCTCGATGCCGAAGCCTTCCTTCAACAGCACGTGCACAATTGGCGCCAAGCAGTTCGTCGTGCAGGACGCGTTGGAGATGATGGTGTGCTGGGCAATGTTCAGTTTGTCGTCGTTCACGCCCATGACGACCGTGATGTCCTCGCCCTTGGCAGGAGCGGAAATGATGACCTTCTTCGCGCCGGCGGCGATGTGTCCCTTCGCCTTCTCCGCATCCGTGAAGAGACCAGTCGACTCGATCACGAGCTGCACGCCGAGCTTGGCCCAGGGCAATTCAGCCGGAGTCTTGGCACTGACGACCAAAATTTCCTTACCGTTGACGATCAGCACGTCGTCCTCGGCTTTGTCGGCGGAAGACTTCTTCGAGCTCACCGTCCCGCTGAAACGACCCTGCGTGGAATCGTACTTCAGCAGGTAGGCCAAATTGTCGGCGGGGACGATATCGCCCACGGCCACGACATCGAGCGTTTCACCGAGCAAGCCTTGCTCGACAAGTGCACGGAAAACGAGGCGGCCGATGCGGCCAAAACCATTGATTGCGACTTTAACTGCCATGGTGGGACTCCGATGTGGTGATAGGTTATACCGGTGAGAGATGACTCCGCGGAAACGCGGACCGTCGACTCAATGGCTTTTTGGCCACGAGTTGCAAGGGTTTTGGCGGGCCAATTATTGGCATAACGCACTGCCGGGGATGCTACGCTATTTGTTACTGACCCAAAGTCCGCATCCCAGCGGCGGAACATAGAGCTCCGCTTCCACCGGAACTTTGGCCCCATGCCGGCCCGAAAAATAAAACCGGTCGTGATCCGCCAATTGGTCCCACGTCTGTTCATCGGTTCCGGCCACTCCCGGGGCGAGCGGTATCTCGATTTCCTCAAGCGTGGGGTTGATCGCGAAGAGCAGGCGATTCGGTCCCTGGCTCCGATCCGCATTAAAAACCACCGCCAAACCAAGCGCACCGGGCGCATGCATGAATTCGAAAAACCGCTCGCTGGGCCGCGTCCACTGCCGCAACAACCGCCCCAATTCCCCGCGACGAAACGCGATCCAGTCCGCGAAATACGCGTGCGTGCTCAGGTGCCGGTAGATTCGCCGGTAATCGAGCGCGTTCAGATCGCCGCGCTGATACGTGTTGTTCACGCCATGCTTTGAGCGAAGGAAATCCTGACCGGCCGAGATCATGGGGATGCCGAGCGACATGAACAACAACGCCGCCATCAAATGCGTCCGCCGGCGGTCATTTTCCGTCGGGTTGAACCCATTATGGTGACCGTGCTCCGTAATCATATCGATCCACGTCCGATCATCATGCGACTCGGTGTAGTTCACCGTCTGCGCCGGCCATTTCGCGAAATACCAGGGCGAGCCGCGCAGGAAATATTCCATGCGCTCCGCCGCGCCGTTGCCCCGCACGTAATCGCGCACGAAATCCCTGTATCCATCATTCCATGATGCCCAACCCGTGTCACGCAACGCCCCCGCAATGTGCCCGCGGAAGCTCCAAGGCTCCGCGATCAAAATCACATCCGGTTTCACGTGCTTGAGCGCGACCTCAATCTCCCGCAGCACGTCGACGCCCAATAGCTCGGCCAAGTCGAAGCGAAATCCGTCCACCCCGAAGGTTTCAATGAAGTGCACGCAACTATCGATGATCAGCCGCCGGGCCATGGCCGAGCGCGCGCGCAGGTCGTTGCCGCAGCCGCTCCAGTTGGTGGGATTTCCGTTCGCGTCCTGCTCGAAGTAATACAACCGATCGATGAACATCAGGTGGGCCGGGACACCCACGTGATTGAACACGACATCGACCACCACGGCCATCCCGCGGTGATGAAAGGCCGCCACCAAGTCCTGCAACTCTTTCACTCCAGTTGCCTTCGTGGGGTCCAATGCGTAACCACTCGCCGGGGCGAAAAAGTTATTTGTCATGTACCCCCAGTGATACTCGTCCGGCGTGACGCTATCGAACTCGTGCAAGGGCTGAAGCTCGACGCAGTTTACCCCGAGGTGGTGGAGATAAAATCCTTCGCTCTCGACCCACTTCTGCAAACCGACAAACCCTCGTTTTTCCTTCGGCGTGGACTTCACCGGCGCGTTGGCCGCCAGATCGCGCACATGCGCCTCAACCATCACGAGGTCGTGCCACGCGGGTGTCTTGAATTGCCGATCGGCACGCGCCGCCAACTGCGTCCGATCAAGCACGATCCCTGGACCTTCGCGGCCGACGGTGGCGAACGCATACGGATCGAGCACGCGCATTGTCGGATCAAAGCCATTGGGGTCAGAGCCCTGCGGTGTGCCGTCGAGCGTATACCAGTAAAACCAACCCTCCAGTTTCTGATTCAACGTCAGCTCCCAAATGTCCGCGGCGCCTGAAGTACCCGGCCGGCGAACCATCGGAAATTGCGCGGCCTGAGCCAGCACCTCGGGCGTGGGTTCCGCCGAAACGTGGAGCGTGACGGCCCGCGCCCGCGGGGCAAAAAGTCGAAAGGTGGTTTCGCTTCCATGCATTCGCACTCCGAGCGGGAGCTCCGTGCGCAGTTCGTAGAAAAAGGCACCCGGCACGAGCGGCATCGCGGGACCCTGTCCGTCCTCCCAACGGACCGACCACGATTCTGACAAACTTAGAGGGGCGGCGACCGTGAAGTGCCAGAGGTGCCAGCCGGTCCGAACTGGGTCGAGAACGCGGTTAACGTTACCGTGCTCATCGCGAACCACGTTGGACGCATCCGTGGGCGGCATCAGCCACTGATTCTCCGCCGTCACAAATTTGAAGCGCTGTCCCCAACCAAAAAACTGCGCCGCTTCTCCCCGCCACAGGAGGACGCGTTCCCCTTCCATCTCAGCCGGCCGCAACTGCCATTCCTTCATTCCCACGGCGGAGCGCCAGCCATTGAAATCACCGGCCACATAAACCGTATCGCGCGCTGGATCGATTTCACACCCATGCTCCAACGGTAGAACGAAGGTGATCTCGCCCGCGAGACTGTCGAAATGATAGCCGAATGCCCGGCCACACGTCAGCGGTGACGCCGGCGCCAGCGCGAGAGAAGTTGCAGGGTGTTCGACGAGGGTGAAGCGGGGCCGCGCGCGTCCCGCCCAATCACGCTCCAGTTCAATAATACCGGAATGGAGTGATTCGAGCCAGGCGCGGACAATGCGATGCGGAGCTTCTACCATGAAAGAGCGAGAAGCATTTCCGTGGCCACCCATCGTACAAGCGGGAAACGCACGGGCGCCTACAGTTCTGCACCTTCGTGAGCAACCTTTTCGCTGGCCCGAAAAACCCGCAGCGTGTTTTCGCCCCACAGTTTCCGGAGATCCGCCTCGGTCCAGCCGCGCGCCTGCAGCGTGCAAGTGAGATTTGGATACGCGCTCGTGTCCTTCAGCCCGTCGACGCCTCCGCCACCGTCGAAATCGCACCCGATTCCCACGTGGTCGATACCCGCAATTTCGACGGCATGCTCGAGATGACGAATGAAATCATCCACCGTCGCCCGGGGATTCGGATGTGCGCGTCCCACAGCTAAGTACGCCTCGTCCGCTGCCGCTCTCACTTCGGGCGTCAGCACCTCACCTCCAAATCTCATCAACACCTCGGCAATCGCAGCCGTGCGTCGATTGCCGGGCGCCTCCACCAGCGAAATCGGCAGCGCGTTGATCTGAATCACGCCACCTTGCGCCGCGAGATCCCGCAGAAGGCCGTCATCCACATTGCGCGGGTGATCGCAGTGCGCACGACAATCGCTATGCGACAGAATCACCGGGGAGCGCGACAGCGAAAGCACGTTACGCACGGTTTCATCACTCGCATGCGACCCATCCAAGACGATCCCCAGTCGATTACACTCCGCGACGACCTCGCGGCCCAATCCACTCAACCCGCCCCATTCCGGCCCGCGCGGATCCGTGGACGCGTCCGCGATGTCGTTGTTCAACATGTGGGTGAGTCCGAGCATCCGCACTCCACGGGCATGGTACTCACTCACTGAACCCGGATCCACCCCAAGAGAGTAGGCGTTCTCGATGCTGAGAAACATTGCCCGCTGTCCGTCCTGTTTCGCGCGCCGAGCTTCCGCCACCGTGCGCACAAGCCTACACTCCGCCGCATACCGATGGAGTACGGAGTCGATGGCATCGAAGTGGCGGTGCGCACGGTGCCGAGCTGCCGCCCACCCGGCCGGCGTCCGCGCCGCCTGCATCACGTAGACCGCAAAAACCCCCGTATCCAATCCGCCCGCACGCATGCGCGGCAGATCGCATTGCGACCCGTCGTCAGTCATTTCGTGGGCCGCGCCGAAATCCCACCCCGGCTCCATGAAACGAGCGGTCGGGGTGTCGAGATGCGTATCGATCGTAAACAGTCGCTCATGCAAGGCGGCCACATCGGCGGGAGTCACGGGCCCACCGTGGGCGGCTACCTTCGCCCACGCAATCGCTTCCGCGGTGGCCCGCCTTCGGCCACACGGCGCGGGCCGCCCCCGCCACCTTGCGGAGCATTCTCGATCCTTCGCTCTCGGACGGGTTTTCTCGTTCGGTTTCCCTCGGTTCCGGTGCGATACGCTCCAGCGGATCGCGCTCTCCTTCGGAACCACCAACGCTGAACAAGACCCGCTTCAACCCCGACCAACTTCGATCTCCGGAGTTGTAGTCTCGAAATCCGCGCGGCTCTGTGTTTGTCTCCACCTTCCCATGTCGAACCCCTCCGTTGAAAACGTCGTCATCATCGGCACCGGTTGCGCCGGCCTCACCGCCGCCATCTACACTGGCCGTGCCAACTTAAACCCCCTCGTGCTCGAAGGATCACTGCCCGGAGGGCAGCTGACGACCACCAGCGAGGTGGAGAACTTTCCCGGCTTTCCGCACGGCATCGATGGCTATCTGCTGATGCAGAACCTCCGCGAACAGGCCACGCGCTTCGGCACCCGTTTCGAGCAGGCGCTCGTCACGTCGGTGGACTTCACCTCATTTCCGCGGAAACTGATCGCGGCCGATCGCGTGATTCTGGCCAAGAGCGTGATCATCGCAACGGGGGCGTCACCGCGCATGACCGGTATCCCGGGCGAAAAGGAACTCTACGGTGGCAAGGGTGTAACCACGTGCGCGACCTGCGATGGAGCCTTTTACCGGAAAATGGACGTGGCCGTCATTGGTGGGGGCGACAGCGCCGCGGAAGAAGCGCTCTTCCTCACCCGTTTTGCCAGCAAGGTTTACCTGGTGCATCGCCGCGATGCCTTGCGTGCCTCGAAGATCATGGCCGATCGCGCCACCTCCCACGAAAAAATTCAGCCCGTCTGGAATAGCGTTCCGCTCGCGGTGGAAGGCGTGGAACAGAACGCCGTCAGCGGCCTGCGCATCAAGAATGTGAATACGGGCGAGGAGTCCGTCCTGCCGGTGAAGGGCGTCTTCGTGGCGATCGGACACATTCCTAATACAAGTGCGTTCGCGCCGCCGTTGGCCGTCGATGAGAATGGCTATTTCAAACCTGCGAACGGCTCCCAGATCCAGACCACGATTCCCGGAGTGTATGTCGCGGGCGATTGCGCCGATCACGTTTATCGCCAGGCCATCACCGCCGCCGGTATGGGCTGCGCCGCGGCGATCGAAGCGGAACGTTGGCTCGCCGAACACGGCGATTGATTCCCCGCAACGGCACGGAACCTCCTTTCGGCGACTCATCGGCCGAAATAAGATGAGGTTCCGCGCCGGTCCTCGTCATGGAGCATCCGGATCTGATTTCAGAAGGGAACAGGCGTCTCTGTCTTCTGGCTGAGATCCATCGCGAGCTGCAAATCCCTGCAACCTACGCTGCCGATCGCGGACTCTCGCTTCAGCTCGAAGCCGCCGCTCCGGATCTGGTTGTGATTGGAGCCAACGACCAAAGCCAACCCATCCGCCTAACGCGCGGAGCGGCTGCCGCGTGGCAATCGCTGCAAGCCGTGGCGGGAGATGCGAGAATCCTCCTCGCGCCGATTTTAGGTTTTCGCTCCGTCGCGCGGCAGGCCGAAATCATCGGCGACAAGCTCCGCACCGGGCAACAGCTGGAACCTTTGACGGCGAAAAGGCAATTCCACCGCAACTGGTCGGTATTCTGAGTCTCAGTCGTATCTGTCATCTCAAACATCTGTGGTAAAGTGGATTATCAATCCGACTCAGCTCAATTTAGAATAGTTCTAATTATCACTTGAAACTTAGAACCATTCCAATCTAGTTGATCCTTTCCCCAAACGCATGTCTTCCACCGAAAATTCTGACGCGCTCTCGCAGCGGCTCGCCGACAGCGGGCTCCGCTCGACCCCCCAGCGCGAAGTCATCTACAACGTGCTTCTGGACAAGCGCGACCACCCGACGGCCGACGAAGTGTATGTGCGGGTGAAATCCGAGCTGCCTACGATCTCGCTCGCGACGGTCTACAACTGTCTCGAAACCTTGGTCCATTGCGATCTGGTGCGCGCGGTGAATTTCGAACGGGGACCCACGCGTTACTGTCCGAACCTTCGGCCGCATGCTCATTTCCACGATGAGCAAACCGGCAAGACCCACGATATCGACCTGCCCGAGAACCTGCTCGACGAGGTCACCTCCATCCTGCCGCGCGGCTACGATGCCAAATCGGTCGAGATTATATTCCGCGGCAAAGCCACCCCGCCGACCAGCTGACCCAGTCCGTTCCCGATTTTCCGCCTTTCCGATTTTCCGCCTTCCCGCTTTTCCAATTTTCCGATTTTCCGATCTCCCACTTTTCCAAACCTATGTCCTCGCTCGTCATTCAAGACCTCCATGTCGCCATCGGCGAAAAGGAAATCGTCAAAGGCCTCTCGCTTACGATTAACAGCGGAGAAGTCCACGCCGTCATGGGGCCCAACGGCACCGGCAAATCGACCCTCGCCAAGGCGATCGCCGGTCACCCCGACTACACCATCACCCAGGGTGATGTGCTGATGGGGGGCGAATCCATCCTTAACCAGGAAGCCGATGAGCGCGCCCGCGCCGGCCTGTTTCTGGCCTTCCAGTATCCCAGCGAAATTCCTGGCGTCTCGATCGCCAACTTCCTCCGTGCCGCCGTCCAGGCCCGCCTGGCCGAGGGGGAGGAACTCGACGCGACCGCATACTACAAGCGCCTTTATGCGAAAATGGATCTGCTGAAGATCGATCGCAAGTTCACCGCCCGCTCGGTCAATGAAGGATTCTCCGGAGGCGAAAAGAAGCGCTGCGAAATCCTGCAGATGGCGATGCTCGAACCCCAGTTTTCACTGATGGATGAAACGGACTCCGGCCTCGACATCGACGCGCTCCGCATCGTCGCCGAGGGCGTCAATACTCTCCGCGGCCCCAATCTCGGCATCCTGATGATCACGCATTATCAGCGCCTCCTCGACTATATCATCCCGGATTTCGTCCATGTCATGTACGACGGCCGCATCGTGAAGAGCGGCGACAAGTCCCTCGCCCTCGAACTCGAAGCCAAAGGCTACGACTGGGTGAAAAAAGAATTCGCCGCCGCCTGACCTCACCTGCGCCCCTCCGCGGTTCGCGACTCATCGCCTCCTGCTCCTCAGCGCTTCAATCCTCTCAAAACATCATGGCTAACATCGAAACTCTCGTTTCCGAACCTGAACCGGCCACCGAGAATCCTGTTTCCGGTATCGACCAGTCACGCGGCGATTTCTCCTACGACGTCAAGTACGCATTCGATGCCGGCACCGGCTTGAATGCCGCGACCGTCGACTACATCAGCTCCGTCAAAAAAGAGGCGCCATGGATTCGTGAGTTCCGTCACAAGGCCCTGAAGATTTTTGAGTCGAAGCCCATGCCCACCCATTGGGCCACGAAGGACCTCGAGAACATCGATTTCAGCAAGATCCGGTACTACCTTTCCCAAGGCCAGAAGCCGAAGCGCACCTGGGATGAGGTTCCCGACGACATCAAGAAGACCTTCGAGCGCCTCGGCATCCCGGAACAGGAGCGCAAGTTCCTCGCCGGAGTGGAAGCGCAGTTCGACTCCGAAGCAGCGTATTCAAACATCAAGGACATCGTCGCGAAGCAGGGCGTGATTTTCGTCAACTCGACCGAAGGTCTGCGCGAGCACCCGGAGATCTTTCGCAAGTTCTTCGGCAAGGTCATCCCGACGGGCGACAACAAGTTTTCCGCATTGAACAGCGCCGTGTTCTCCGGCGGCTCGTTCATCTACGTGCCCAAGGGCGTCAAAGTCGCACAGCCCCTCCAGGCCTACTTCCGCATCAACGCGGAAAACTTCGGCCAGTTCGAGCGCACGCTCATCATCGCCGACGAAGGTGCCGAAGTCACTTACATGGAGGGATGCACCGCGCCCAAGTTCTCCACCTCGACGCTGCATAGCGCCGTCGTCGAACTCGTCGCTCTCAAGGGAGCCAAGATTCAGTACATCACCGTCCAGAACTGGGCGAACAATGTCTTCAATCTCGTCACCAAGCGCGGCGTCGCGCACGAGGAGGCCGAGATCAAGTGGATCGATTGTAACATCGGCTCCCGCCTTACAATGAAGTATCCGGGCGTCGTCTTGAAGGGCCGCAAGGCCCGCGGCGAAGTCATCTCAATCGCCCTCGCCAACGACGGCCAGCATCAGGACACCGGCGCGAAAATGATTCACGCCGCCGACGAGACCACGTCCAACATCGTCGCCAAATCCATCTCGGTCGGCCAGGGCCGCAGCACGTATCGTGGCGTCGTCCACATCCCGAAGCATCTCAAGGGCTGCAAGAACAACACCGAGTGCGATGCCCTGCTCATCAACTCGAACAGCCGCACTGATACGTATCCCGCCATCAGCGTCCGCGGTGACCGCAATTACGTGCAGCATGAGGCCAGCGTTTCACGCGTGAACGAAGAGATGATCTTCTACATGCAGCAGCGCGGTCTCACGGAAGGTCAGGCGATGAGCCTCGCCGTCAATGGCTTCATCAACGACCTCGCCCGCCAGTTCCCCATGGAATACTCGGTCGAACTCAAGCGCCTGATCGATTTGGAAATGGAAGGCAGCGTCGGCTGAGCTCGGAGGATGGCCCCTCATCATGGCCCGCGAGCTGATCGCCGGGCCATGCTCCTGCGGGCCACCCGTGTTACCGTTATCTGTTCATCACACCATGTCTGCTCCCACTCTTTCGACCGCCCGCTCCACCATCGGCTCTTTCACGCCTGACCTCTTCGCCTCGCATCTCGCGAGCGTGGCGGAATTGCCTGCCTGGTGGCTCGAACGTAAACAAGCGGCCTACGAGAAATTCGCGGCGCTACCGTTGCCGGTCCGCACCGACGAATCCTGGAGGTTTAGTAACATCTCCACGTTGTCCCTCGATGGCTACGCCCTGCGTTTGCCAGAGAAGGCGACGACGCCTGCGTTCTCGATTCCCACCGCGGCCGAACTCACGTTCGTAAACAATGTCGCCGTGGCCGGCGACAGCGTGCGCGCCCGCTTCAATCTCCCGTCCGGCGTCATCGTGTGCACGCTCGGCGAGGCCGCCGTCAAACATCCCGAGCTTCTCAAAGCCCACTTCATGGCCCAGCCCCAGAAGCTCGGCTCAGAAAAGTTCGCCTCGCTGCACCAAGCGTTTGTCCGCGATGGCGCCTTTATCTATGTGCCACGCGGCGTCGAACTCACCGCGCCGATTCTGATCACGCACATCGCTTCCGGAGAAGGCTCCGCCGTTTTCCCTCACACCTTGGTCATTGCGGAAGAGAATTCCAAGGTGACGGTCGTCGATCTGTTCGTGTCGGCCGACGCCTCCGCCCAATTCGCCTGCGGTGCCAACGATCTCTACGCCGGCCACGGTGCACAGCTGACCTACGCCGGCGCTCAGGTGTGGTCGCGCGAGACGCTCTCGTTCCAGTTCAATTCCACCGTCGTGCGCCGCGATGCCCGCGTGCAGTCGCTGAACCTGCATGTCGGCGCCCGCCAGGCTCGTCACGAATCGCTCTCGCAACTCCAGGCGCCAGGCGCGTTTTCCGAGATGCTCGCCCTGACTGTCGCCAGCCTGAAACAGGAATTCGACCAGCGTACCCTGCAGATCCACCAGGCTCCGAACACCAAGTCCGATCTCCTCTACAAGAACGCCCTTCGTGATCAGGCGAAGACCATCTTCTCCGGGCTGATCATCGTGGACGCCGACGCCCAGAAGACCGACGCCTACCAGAGCAATCGCAACTTGATGCTCAGCGAGGAAGCCGAGGCCAACTCCCTCCCCGGATTGGAAATTCAAGCCAATGACGTCCGCTGTACCCACGGCGCCACGTCATCGCGGATCGACCCTGAGCAGGAATTTTACCTGCAATCCCGCGGCATCGCCAAAGAGATGGCGGACGAACTCCTCACGTTCGGATTCTTCGAGGAAGTCGTTAGCCGCCTCGAAAGCGAACCGCTTCATGATGCCCTTCACAGCGTCATCAAAGCTCAGTTCTCCAAGTGAAATCCTGAATCCTTCTCCCTCGCCATGAATCGCGAACGCACTCTCTCCCGCGACATCCTCGCCACCCAGATCCCGTCCGGTGACAAACAAATGCTCCCCGGCAACTCCCGGGTTTTCATTCACCAGACGCTCGGTGGCAGCTACACCGTGCAGACCGACTTCGGGCTCTTCCGCATTGACGGCAAAGACAGCGACGCGATCGGAGAGCAAGTTACAGATAACACCGTAACCGCTTCGACGCTCTCGGATGGTGCTCCCGATCCGGAAGCCATCTGGGCTCAACTTCGCCATGTCTTCGATCCGGAAATTCCGGTCAACATTGTCGACCTCGGACTCGTCTACTCGATGGATGTCGAGAAAGTGCCCGAACAAGAACCGGCCGCCTACCGGGTAAATGTCGCGATGACGCTCACCGCGCCCGGTTGCGGAATGGGTCCCGCCATTGCGGAAGACGCGAAATCCAAGATCCTGCTCGTACCCGGCGTGGCGGATGCCGATGTCCGGATCACGTGGGAACCGGCGTGGAATCAGCAGATGATCTCCGAAGAAGGGAAAATGAAGCTGGGTCTGATCTGACGCGGGCTCGGCACCATCCACCTTGGATGGATTCCCACGGCTTATTCGACAGGGCTCCATGAGCACGTCGTGAAAGGAATCGCATAGTTTCGAAAGCTACTCGCAAGCGGGAAAGGTGGCATCGGGCCGAGCCCGAAGTACGCGCGGGGAAAGGCACCGGTATCGGGCCATTATTTTCCGCATGCACATTCATTTCCCCTCGGAGCAATACCCTCGTCGCACCTGTTCCCCTGCTCACGGCTCGCCGTTCGGGGCCGGGAAACGGCCGGCCAAGACGCCCTCGACGCACCGACATCCAAGTTAGTGGTCTATGCGTACCATGAGCGAGGATATGCCAACGTCGGGGTTCCGCGGACTTCGGCTGACCGGAATCATGGTCAGCGGCGACTGGTTTGCGCGTTCGTTACTGTGCTCTGCGGGGGCAGAGTCCGAATTGTTTTCCCGCGTAATTGAAGCAGACGACGGCTACACGGGTCTCGCGGAAACCTGGCAGTGCGTCGAGGACGGGCACGCCCCCGATGTCGTAATCATCGACCTCCAAGCGGTCGACGCCAGCGCGGCGAGGCTCATCGCCGAGCTGCGAGCCGCCCCGGAAACGCTCCGCACGTTTATCGCCGTTGTGGGAATGCCCGAATCCGACGCGCCCGTCACCGTACGTCAGGTCGATTTCTGCACGTCGCACGGTGTGTTGAGCAGTGAACTCTCCGACACCATCGAGGAAATCGCGATGCGCGCCGTAGCCGCCCCGCAAGGCCGCTGAAAATCTTTAAAAAGACGGCGGTGACCGGTCGGCGAATCCGGCCAGGCACCACAACGAGGTCATACCACGAAAGAAACCGGGCCGCTTATTTTTTCGCTTTGGTCCCCTCGTCCGGCGGTGGCGCGACGTAGGTAAGAATCTGTCCGTCCTTCAACAGTCGCTCCTGCAGCTTGGCATACGGCACGTCTTGGACCGGCAGCTTGGAATCAATCGCCATCACGGCCGCCGTGGCTGCGGACTGTCCCAAGATCATGAATACGGGTTCCATTCGGATCGATCCGAAGGCGATGTGGGAACTCGAGACACACACCGGCACCAGCAGGTTGTCGGCCTGTCCGCGTTTCGGTACCAGCGAACCGTAAGCAATTTCATACGGTCCTTTCAGCGGCACTCCAATATCGCCCTCGTTCTGCACATAACCTTCCGGCGTAATGTACCGCTGTACGTTGTGCGAATCGATCGTATAGCTGCCCATGCCCACGGACTCGGGCGTGGGGCGCTTCTTCAGAAGTTCGTTCTCCGTCATCACGTAGTGGCCCACCATGCGCCGCGCCTCCCGCACATAAATCTGGTGCGACCAGCCGCCGTTATCTTTAAACTCATCCTTGGGCAGGCCCCACTGCTGCATCTTCTCACGAGTCGCCTGCGGCACGCGCGGATCGTTCGCGATGAAATATAGCCAGCCTTTCTGATAGGTCTCGTGCTCCTTCAAGATCTCCCGACGGCGTTCGTAGCTCGCCTCCGGATAATCATAGTTCATTCCGATATTATCGGTGCTGAATGGGCCGTGATTGTTGGTATCTGTCTTCCGGTTCGGAATCGGATCAAACTTGTGGAAGGTCTCCGTCCAGCCCGCTTCATAAATCCGGACCAGAAGTTCGTACCGTTTCGGGTCATAGCCTTCCGGCTTGGCAAACGGAATCCGATTCTCGGGATGATCCGTGAGACACATCCGGTAGCAGTACGCCTGTACTTTATTGTCGCCTTCGCGATAATTCCCGGGCGGCGCTGCACTCACTCGCGGCAAAACCCCACTCTTGGGATCGCCCGGGATAACATAAGGGCTGATCTTTTCCTTCAGCACCCCAAAGTGATGGCGGTGGTGGAGCACACCCGTTTGCACGCCGTTCCAGTCTTCATTATAGACCTTACTTCCTTCGCGGCCGACGTGATAAGCGACGCCCGCCGCCGCCATCAGGTCTCCCTCATAGGTTGCATCGATAAACATTTTTCCGGCATAAACCTTCCCGCTCAGCATCGTAATTGAGGAGATCCGGCTCCCGGTCTTCTTTACACCCTTGGAACGATCCAGCCACTCGTCGCGATGAACC
Source organism: Opitutales bacterium (assembly GCA_038320495.1). Lineage (GTDB taxonomy): Bacteria > Verrucomicrobiota > Verrucomicrobiia > Opitutales > Opitutaceae > ER46. The sequence continues at coordinate 17,498 of JBBQEG010000025.1, forward strand.
GGAATCTGATGCTCACGCACAAAGTCCTCGAAAACTTTCTCGGCCACATGAGGCTCGAAAATCCACATCGTCCGCTGCACGCCGTCGATCGCGGGCGTGCCCTGCCCCTTGTTTCCGTACTCCGATTTTTTCTGCCAGGTCCAGCCCGCGTCGGTGTCGTAGTGCCGCCACACCCGATGATAAAACTCGCGCGCCATTCCGCCGATCACCGACTTGTTTCCGGTGTCGGTGTAACCCAATCCCCCGCTGGAGAGGCCGCCCAGATGTTTGTCCGGGCCAACAATCACCACGGTTTTCCCCATCCGCTTGGCCTGCACGGCGGCGGTCACGCCGGCACTCGTGCCGCCATACACCACGACATCAAAATCGGCGGCGCGCACGCCTCCGCAACTAACAATCACGCCAAGCCAGAACGCCGTAAGCCGGGGGTAAGACATGGAAAGGAAATGAGCCCCTCGCCCGGGTTTGTCCAGCCGGACTCGCCACGCGTGAAGCAGACATTCCTGTCTGTCTCAGGTTTCTTGCGAAAACGAACACCAACGCCAACTCCGAACAGGCAGGAATGCCTGTGTCACCCTCAGGCCATCCGACCAGCCCGAAACGTCTGCGTCACACGCCCCGCGCGCTGCCGGCAACATTCCCGTGACACGGACGACGCCAGCTTGACCGAATGATATCCACCCGGCTTCTTTCATCCATGCCCCCAACCCTGTTCCCGGTGTCAACGACACCGATCATGAACCGCCGGTCCTTTGTCGCCGGCTCCGCCTCTTTTGTCGCCGCCGCTCTCCTCTCGACGTCTCGCGTGTCCGGCGCCGTCGCCACCTCCGCCACCTTCAGCGCGTATCCATTTTCCTTGGGCATCGCCTCCGGCGATCCTGCACCCGATAGCGTGGTGCTCTGGACCCGACTGGCCCCCCAACCGCTGGAACCCGGCGGCGGCATGCCTCCCACACCGATCGAGGTTTCCTGGCAAATCTCCGAAGACGAGAACATGGGACGCGTTGTCCGCTCCGGCACCGCCATCGCCAATCCCCAGTGGGGACACTCCGTGCACGTCGAAGCCGATGGGCTGCGGCCGGCGCGCTGGTATTGGTATCAATTCAAAGTCGCCGGGCACGTCAGCCCCAAGGGCCGCACCCGGACGCTGCCCGCCGCGGATACCGTGCCGGAGCGCCTGCGTTTCGCCTTCGCTTCCTGTCAGCATTACGAAGCCGGCTACTATACGTCCTTCGAGCACCTCGCCCGGGAGGATCTCGACCTTATCGTGCATCTCGGTGACTATATCTACGAGGGCGCAGCGCGAGACGGTCAGATCCGCCGCCACCATGGCGCCGAAATCTTCACCCTGCATGATTATCGCGCACGCTACGCGCTCTATAAATCCGATCCGGCCTTGCAGACCGCGCATGCCGCAGCGCCGTGGATCGTGACTTGGGACGACCACGAGGTCGTGAACAATTACGCCAACGACATCCCGGGCCGTCCCGCCACCCGCGAAGACTTTCTCCGCCGTCGGGCCGTGGCTTACCAAGCTTATTTCGAACACATGCCGCTGCGGCGCTCGGCCCTGCCAAAGGGCCCGGACATGCTGCTGTATCGGAAACTTGAATTCGGTCGTCTGGCGTCCTTTCACGTCCTCGATACCCGCCAGTATCGGACCGACCAACCACAAGGCGACGGTCAGAAACCCTTCGACCCCGTGTTGCTCGATCCGAAAGGCACCCTGCTTGGAACCCGGCAGCGTGAGTGGCTTTTCAACGGCCTCGAGCGCTCCCCGGCGACGTGGAATATCCTGGCGCAACAAGTCATGATGGCCTGCGTCGATCGCGTCGCCGGCCCCAATACCGCTTACAGCATGGACCAGTGGCCCGGTTATGAATTCGAGCGCCGCCGTGTGCTCCGACATTTTCACGACCGCCAGATCAAGAATCCGGTCGTGCTCACAGGCGACATCCACACCAATTACGCGAATGAACTGATCGCCGACTTCGACCAACTCGACTCCAAGCGCGTCGGAGTCGAGTTCGTCGGCACTTCGGTGAGTACCGGCGGAGACGGCGCCGTTGAACCACCGCGCATGGCCGAGATGCTGGCCGAGAATCCCTTTGTGAAGTATCGCAACAACGAGCGCGGCTACGTGCGTTGCGAAGTCACTCCGGGACAATGGCGGGCGGACTACCGCACGGTGCCGTACGTCACGCGACGCGGGGCGCCCATCAACACCCGCGGCAGCTTCGTGGTCGCCGCCGGCCGCCCCGAGTTACAGCGCGTCTGAGTCCAAAAATCGCCGGCAATCCGCGCAGGCGGGCCTGAGTTTCCGCGTGCAGATTACCGGGCAATCGCTTTGCTGCGCTCATGCTTCGCCCCACGCTGTTCGCCCTCGCTGTTTGGCTGCTCGCCACCGTCGCCAGTCACGCCGCCCAGCCGGCGCATCCCGACGTCGACGGATTTGTCCCCATGTTCAACGGCCGTGACCTTTCTGGTTGGGTTAATGTAAACTGCGCCCCGGAAACGTGGAGCATGGTAAACGGCACGGTCATTTGCACCGGCAAGCCCATCGGAGCCCTACGCACGGAGCGGCAGTATGAAAATTTCATCATCGAAGTCGAATGGCGGCACCTCGAATCCGGCGGCAACTCCGGGGTCTTCATTTGGGGCTCACCGATCAACGCCCCCGGCGTGCCGTTTCTCCGCGGGATCGAAGTGCAGGCGCTCGATCACGGCTACGCGGTCGCCTATGAACGCCGGACGGGGAAGAAATCCGAATCGTTTACCACGCACGGAGACGTGTTTCCCATTCATGGCGCCACCATGATTCCCCTCGGCCGCACCAATGGCCGGCGCAGCTTTCCCTCCGAGGATCGGAGCAAGCCGTCGCCCGAGTGGAACCACTACCGCATCGTCGCCAACAACGGTTCGATCCGTCTTCACGTGAACGGCAAGGAAGTTAGCGGCGGGGACGACTGTAATTATCGCAAAGGCTATCTGGCCTTGGAATCCGAAGGTGCCCCGGTCGAATTTCGCAACATGCGAATCAAGGAGCTCCCGTCCACCGGGGCCGCGGCCAATGTCACCGCACCGCTTGATCCAGGTTGGCGCAGTTTGTTCAACGGCCTTGATCTGCGCGGCTGGCAGTCGAACGCCAGCACGGCCTACACCTGGAGCGTGGTCGGCGAAAAAATCCAGCAGACTACACCCGCGGCGGGTGCCAGCGCCACACCGGTGCCGCTGTGGCACGCCACGGAATTCGGCGATGCCGAATTCATCGTGGATTTTCAACCCGGCAAAGCGGCCGACGGCGCGACGCCGCCCGAAGGCGCGATTCTGGTGCGTGGCCGCAGCGGCCAAGGGCATCTGGTCGCTTTACAGCCCAGCGGCGCGCGCTTCACCCGTTTCACCATCACGGTACAAGGCAGGACGGTCCGGGTGCAGCGAGACGGAGCCCCCGACCAGGTGACCTCCCTGCCCGCGGGCGTCGGCGCCCGGGGACAGTTTGGGCTGCAACCCACGACCGGCGGCGGCGTGTTCATGAATCTCCACGCCCGGGAACTCTGATCCGAGTCGTCCTGCCCACCTATCGCGGAAAAGGAATTTACAGCGCATTATTTGATGCCCGCGTGACAATCGCCCGGGCACGAGGCATCGAAATGATCGCGGTCGACGCGGCCCCCATGAGCCGGCCCATCCTCCTGCGCAAAGGCTTCCAATTCGTCTGCGAGACTACCCCGTTTCGCTTCAAACCGGAAGCCGTCGACGGGATTTGAGTAATTCGGAATCGCGCCCGACAGAGTTCATGAAAACACGGGCCCCGGGAAATTAATCCGAGGGCTCCGAGGCTCCACCTGACTCCGATCGCTGAATGGCTCGCCTCGCGCAAATCGTGCGCTAACGGCCGCAACAGTGTTTGAACTTTTTTCCGCTGCCGCACGGGCAGGGATCATTGCGACCCACCTTCGCCTGACTCGAGCGCACGGGCGCCGGACCCACACGCAAGGAGCGGGCGTAGAACCATGCGCCCTTGATGCGGTGAAACTCTGATTTCTCGTGCAGCGCCTGCTCCGTTGAATCCGCGTCGTAGTAGGCTGAGAAATCAACGGTGGACACCTCCGGTTTTGGACCGGCCTCGTGAGAGTGGATCACGAGGCGGGTCCAATTCACCTCATCCACCGCGTCCAGTTGTTCATCAAAGGGCCGTCGTGATGACGTGAGATAGGTACGGTGCAGATGAGCAGCATCCCGCAACACATGCGCAGTAAACCGCGAGCGCATCAAAGCCTCGGCCGTCTCCGCGGATTGTTGCTGCCGGAGCAAAGGCTCACAGCAGGAGCCGAACGTACGCCCGCTGCCGCACGGACAACTGGCGGAGGACTCGGGCCACGGGTGTTTTGAGGGAAGCGAACTCATCGACAACGACCGTGGGGCCGATTCGTAAAGGTCGCGAGCGCGAATCGAGCAGACCGTGGTTTCGACGTCCAAACCAGGGGCCGGAGCGAAGGCAAATCACTGGCTGTCGGAGGCTTTCATTTTCCGACGGCTCCGGCCGAACGATCCAGGTCAAACGGTGTCTATAAGCCCGGCGGTGGCGCGGTGTCGCCGTCTCAAAACAACTTGGAGGACATTGTAATGCTTAAATGGGCTATAATCGCAGCCGTCGTAGCCGTCATAGCCGGCATCTTCGGCTTTACCGGAATTGCAGGCGCCGCCGCTGGTATTGCGCAGTTCCTTTTCTTCGCGTTCCTCGTGGTCTTTGCGATCTTGTTGATCGCGGGTCTCGCGGCGGGAAGGAAGGTCAGTTCGGCAATGCGGGGGGACAGCGATCGAACACCATAGACGTAACTAGAACGGGCGCCGCTGAAATTCACCCGAGCTTCAGTCGCGTCTTTCAAAAGCAAACGCCGCGGTCGATCGACCGCGGCGTTTTGCTTTGGGCGCGGATCAGCGCCGGATCCGGGCGGGGTGCGCGCGGCCTTACTTCACGACCGGGCGAATTACGAGGTTCCGATATACCACTGGCCCGTGGTCACCTTGGAGAAAAATCGGACCCGGCCGGAACTCGTCCGACCACATCGCGCCACCGGTGACGCCCTCGAGCGGCGCGTTATCGATGATCGTCTTGCCGTTCAAGACGACCGTCGCGTGGCGATTGACGAGCGTAATTTCCAAGGTCTGCCATTCGCCCGGAGGCTTCTCCGCGGCCATCGTGGGAGTGATGCGACTATAAATTGCGCCCATATTATGTGAGTCGAGGGCTTTACCGTGGGAGTCGAACACCTGAACCTCGTAAATCCCGCGCAAATAGATGCCGCTGTTGCTGCCCTTGGGGACATTGACCTCGAGCTTCAAATTGAAGTCTTCAAACTCGCGCTCGGTGCGGAGATTCGCGGTGCGAACCTTCGGTTGGCCAGGAACATCAGCCGGAGGACGGTTCGCGAGGGTGCCGTTTTCGACGGACCAGGCGCTATTTAGATTGGACTCTTTCGCGACCCAGCCGGACATATCCTTGCCGGTAAACAACGGGATCGGAGCGCCATATTTTACCTTGGCCAAATCGGGCCGGGGCGGAAGCGGTGGAATGCGTTTCCCGGTGAACTCAACGCGATCGAAACCCTGGCCATTCGGCCGGGGCGAAACGCGTGTTCCCTTCAGGGTGTCGCCTTCGATCTTGGCGGTGATCGTCGCGGTCAGCTGATGCTTGCGAACCACTTTGCCACTCGCGTCCTTGCGCTCGAGGTCCGTCACGCGTGTCGCGGTCAGAACGCCATCCGCGATCGTGACACTCGAAAGCGGCAGCACACTTCCACCGCCCCAAAGCAGCGAGCCGTCGAGCCAGTTATTTTCTTTCTTCACTTCCAGCCAGCCCGCCGCCGTGGGCAGGGTTAGCGCCCAACGCCCGAGGAAGGCATCATTGGCGTTCGCACCGCGGAGGAGGCCAGCGCCGAAGACGGTCGCCAGCACCATTAGCCAAACTCGTTTTGTGGTAATCATAGAGGTAAGTAAGTTCAACGACGGGCTCTGGTGAAGTCGAGCCGGAGCGGGAGATCGGAAACGTGAGACATAGAGCGTTAACGATTGGGCGCAAGACCGGCGGATCGATGCGGCGCACCTTTCATCGCTCAACGTCTCTTCGACCGGCGTCCTCACCACTGCAGCCGGTCGAACGGCCACTCGAGACGCCGCGCGGTGTTGCGCGCCCAGGACCAGTCGTCCGGGTTTCCACGCGTGATTTTCACCGTGCGCTGCTCCGCGGAAACCGCCACCGCTTGCGGCACGTCGAGAAAACGCAGCACGTTGAGATAATCCGGCCCGGTGTGATGCGACGCAGGCGGAGCAATCAGCTCGAGCGATGAAATCGAATCGCTAAACAGAGAGGCATACAACGCATTGACCGCCTGATTGCGTTCCCCTGCAAGCTGAAGCGCCGCGTTCGGACCGACCACGGCCGGCTGCCGGACGGTCTCGATCGCCCGTCGAATATCCCACACTCGCATGCCTTCCAGCGTCTGGCCCAAAAGCATATAGCGCCGCAACACATGGGTTCGGGCACGCTCATCGCCACTCCATTGGGTGGGCCCCACCCCGCGGGGAGGCAAATAGGCCAGCGTGATCTCGCCTCGCTCCACCTGCGCGAAGAGCTCGCGGTGACGCGCCGAGGGCGCCTGCTGGCTGACCGGCGCATCGGCGCGCAACCCAAGGTTGGCGCGCCATTGCGGCGGCACCGAGGCCGCGAGTTCGGCCCAGCCCTGCTCGTCCAGGACATGCAAGCGCACCGGCTTGGCCTCCGCGCCGGAACGAGCCGGTGGCGCCGCTGAGGTTCCCGTAAAGACCAGGAGCGGCAAACGCACGGCCCCTTGCGTGGTAAATTCCCAGGTGGTCAGCGTCAGGGCGCCAGACGATTCCCGACCCACCTGCGTTGCATCCAACGGTTCGCCCGCGGCGGGCCAGCCGGCAAACGATTTCTCCTGCAAGGCCGTCCGCCAGCCTTGCTTCTGCGCGGACCACTCCGCCTGGTTTGCGGGCACCGCGGGTGCGGCCGCGGGCACGAAAAACTCGTGCGCCTTGGTCGTCCGTTCATCAGCCGGCAGCGTCGTGAACACGCGCAGGTCGGCCGGTTTGAAAAACTTCTCGGCCGCCACGGAAATCAGTGGTTCCTCTCCTTTGAGAAAACGATTGAACCAGCGAAACGTCGGCACCTGCAAATCCTGCGTGTCCTTGTGGGGGCCTTCCGTAATCAGCAGGCCGAGCTTGTCGCTCGCGTTATAGAGACTGTAGATCGCCGCGGCCTCGGCATGGACGCGCACCACACCGTCCAGCGGAAAGATCCGATCCTTGTCGGAATTCGCGAGGAGCAGCGGCCGCGGCGCGATCAACGCCGCCAGCTTGGAAAAATCCCAGCGAAAGGTATTCACCATGTACATACAGTCGCAATGGCCGGCCACACAGCCGTCTATGACATGGTTGCGCAGATCGGTGATGCCCGCGACGGGCACGACGGCCTTGACGCGCTCATCGAGCGCCGCGGTGTACCACGAATAGGATCCCCCGCCCGAGCGCCCCGTCATTCCGAGTTTGCTCCCATCGACCTCGGGACGCGACTGCAAGTAATCGAGCGCCCGCATCGAGTTCCACGCCTCGACTCCGACCGGCGTGTAGCCCCGTGAATTCCACCAAAACATGCCTTCCCGATGCGTGCCATGATGGAGGCCCGACAGCTCGCCGAGCTGAATCGTATCAATCGTAAGGCAGACATATCCGTGACGCGCGAACCAGGCGCCGTGATGTTGATAGGCCGTCTTGTTACCGTAGTTCACGCCCTTTTCCTCCACCCGCGCATGGCCACAAACATAGAGGATGGCCGGCAATTTTCCGGTTATATTCTTCGGCACGTAGAGATTACCCGTCACATACAGACCGGGCATGGACTGAAAGTGCAGCTTCTCGACGAAGAACTCCGGATGCTCGAGCCGACCGGTGATGGTCGGCTTCATGTCCGTCCGCTCTGGATACGGCAGCAGGCCGAGCATTTCCTGCAGTTGCTCCCGATAGGTCTCCCGCTCGCGGGTCCAATCGCCGAGCGTTTTCACGTTGGCATACGTCTGGGCATTCACGCGCGTGGTTTGGTCCTCGAAGTAGGCGCTCAACATCCGGTCGCCCGGAAGATCAGCGGTCGCCGCGCGCGACAACAAATCGCCCGAAACCAACAGCAAAAGTGCGGACACCACCAAGCGCGCGGGTGAGAGCGAAAGCATGCGGTACACTCAAAAGCAGTTCCGCCCGTACATCCAGCCGGTTTCTTCGCCGATCGGAGCG
>JBBQEG010000026.1:0-24961 GCA_038320495.1 Opitutales bacterium
CGACTCTGGGTATTTGGGACGAAGGTGACAGACGCGAACGAGGCTCCGTTGCGGAACGCTTGGTAGAGCGAGGTGCACCACTCGAAATCGGTCGGCTATAGATCCGAGCGATTCCGAGTCTGCTCACTTGGGCGGGATTCAACGTCGATCTATTAATCGGGAGATCCGCGGAGAACGCGAAGCAAGCCACGACACTGGGGCGATTCAAGTTTCCGGAGCGATGCTCTTGGTGGGCGCTGAAAAAGGCCGTATTTATTGATGCGCGTGCCCAAGTCATTGTCCAGCGATGATGATGCTGCTCCCAACCACAGAGAACGTCTTCGCGGCAACCGCGTCGCGCCACGCCCGGCGTCCGGGTCTGAGCTTTTTTTTCCACTTTTACTCCTCCTCCGCGACTCTGGTGAGGGGGCCATGCGCGCCCCGCCCTCGCCTGAGTGGGGTAAACTCCATGTCCGAGGCTTGCGCCGCCAGTGGTGCGCGATCCGTGATGGCGCCTCGATTGCCCTTAGGCGCTTTCAGACATCGAACGCCGCAAGATTGAGGCGTAGTTCCTCTGAACCCTCTGTGATCGACGGATTGCGCGCGCCCTTAATGCCCCGACCAAAAGGATGTCGCATATGCGACATCGTTTTGGTCGATCGCGCATTGGCCGCGAAATGACTGAGTATCATGAAAACAGATACAAAGGGCGTGAAATGTTCATGCTCACGTCCATCGTCCCAGGAATGATCGCTCTTCAGCGGATGCGGGAAAAGACCGCATTGGTTCACGCACGTGCGTAATTTATTGCAGCCCGAGTTGGACGCCCGCGTTTCTCGCGTACTTGCAGAACCGACCAGAGACAGGTCGGTTCTTCAGCGGCATGTTATAGCCATATACGATGGATGAATGGGAATTCTCGGAGTGGTTTAATTACCAGAGGGCGAGCCAGAAAAAAATTAGGAGCAGAAGCATCATCATGCCGGCGGTTTCCCAGCGCTTCAGCCGAATTTCAACGTGGTTGAAGACGTCCTGCACCGGGCGGGACTTCGCGATTCGCTCTATGTAGGGCACTAGGTTGAGATGCCAGTAGCTCTCCCCAGGAACCCGCCGGTAAATCCCGCGCGAAGCAACGACCGCCCGTTCGAACGCCACGACCACGTCGCCGGGCGGAATGATGAGGGCAGGGGGAAACCGCTCCTGACCACGCTCCGACTGCCGGCGGCTGCGCCAGGCATTGAGCCAGAGCAGACTGACCCCCATCAAGATTGGCCAGAGGCCCGACCAGATCGTAGCTAATTGAAAAGTGGATACGTGCACCTCGAGTTCATAGAACGCGATCGCCCACGCGGGTCCTGCGGTCATTATCATGAGCCCCACGAACCATGCCAGCCAGACGCTGCGGCTAATGTGATGCGGCACCCCCGAGCGCATGTCGGCGGCGATGAGCAGCAGGAAACGGCCAAGTAACAGCGTGGTTGCGACCGCGGATAATGAGAGCAACAGACCGACTCCAGGGACAATTCCTTCGGCCGCGCTGGTAACCGGATATTTCAGTGCGTCCTTGGCGAGGGCGCCGCCGAGTAGTGGAGCGCCCGCGATGACGAGTGAGGCCAAGGTCAGGCCGGCGAGGACCAGACGGCGTTTTCCGAGTGATGCGCCGCGGCAGGCGGTGCTCACGCCAGTGCCGAGAAACAAAGAGCCTTTGGCGAGGGCGTGGTTGAGCGCATAGAGCGTCACTGCGGTGGCGATTGCGGGCCAGGCCCGAGCGTCGCAAAGCCCGCCGCCGATGCCGACGGTCATAACTCCCATTTGGCTGATGCTGGAGTAGGCGAGATTGGCTTTGGGTTCGGACTGCGCCAAGCCGCACGCGACACCGTAAAAGGCCGCGAGCAGTCCGAGAAGAATCACGGTCAGGCCCCAGCCGGGGAAGTCACCGTGACCGAGTGGAAGCACGTGCACCCAACCGAGCAGGCCGGCTTTGATCATGGCGCCGCTAAGCACGGCGCTAGCCGGCGTGGGTGCCACGGGATGGGCCAGGGGCAGCCAGAAATGCACGGGGAGCAGTCCGGCTTTGACGCCGAATCCAAACAGCGCGAGGGCGATGATGGTATGGTTTCGCGGCGACGCTGCGACGGCCGCGCCGAGATCCTGCAAACGCCAGCTCTCGGCGGCGTCAATGGCGAGAAACAACGCGGCGAGCAGCAGGGCTTCGCCGAGGATCGCCACCGCGAGGTAAATCCGGCCAGCCCGTCGGGCAGCATCCGCGCCGCTGTGGACGACGAGCCCGTACGATGCGAACGTCATCAGCGCGAATGTCGCGTAGAAGCCTGGCACATCTTCGGCGAGCACCAACCCGATGTTACCCGTGAGCGTGAACAGGTGAAAAAATGCGTAGCGGCGCAATCGCGGGTCCGAGCCCAGATAGCCCGGCGCATACCAGCCGGCGATCGTCCACAGCAGCGCGGTCAGGAGCAGGAAAACCGGCCCTCCGCCGCCGAGACCGAAGTGGGACCCGAGAATCAACCACGGGAGGCTAACACTCGACGTAGCGTCGCCCGTCAGGGCCAGGACGAGTGCGGGCAACGCGGCGAGCGGGAGCGTCCACCGTACGGTCGTGCGCGTCCAAGCGTCGCGCACCAGCAGCAACGCGAGAAGCAAAGGCCAGACGAGGACGAAGAGAATGGTCATCGTTCAGTGGGTACAACCACCTTGGCGTGGGGAAGAAATGGATACGTGACAACCGCGGAGGCAGGCGGCGGCGCGGCCATGGTGTTTTTGCACATCGGGTTTCATGGCGCGTGGAGCATCGCGGAGATCTGTCGGGCGAGGAACATCGGGCTGAACGGCGACGCGGCGAAAACGCCCATCGCCACGGCGAGTAGTGCGGTGAGGAGGGGCGGAGCGAGCAGGAGCCACGAGCATTCGAATCGCTGACGGCGGAACGGGTCCGTTTCCTTCCATGCGCTCGTGGGTTCCTTGAACCAGGCGGCGTAGATGATGGGCAGGAAGTAGCCGGCGTTCAGTACGGTGCTGACCAGCAGGACCGCCATCACCCAAGAATTGCCGGCGGCGAGTCCGCCAAGGCCAAGGTACCATTTGCTGATGAAGCCCGCGAGGGGCGGCACGCCAATCATCGCCAGTGCGGCCACGGTGAAGGCCGCCATGGTCCAGGGCATCCGGCGACCTACACCTGCCATCTCGCTGACTTTGTGAATGTCCAGCGTCTCGGCTAAGTTTCCGGCGCAAAAGAACAGTGTAATCTTCATTACGCCCTGGTGCACGAGGTGCATCAGCGCGCCGATCGTGGCAATGGGTCCGACCGTGGCGACGCCCAGGACGATATAGGAAAGCTGGCTCACGGTGGAGTAGGCCAGACGGCGTTTGAGATCGTCCTGGGTCAGAGCTCGGAGTGAACCGTAGATGATGGTGACGGATGCGATGCCGGCGAGCGGTGCGAGCACCTTGAGCTGGGCCGCGAGTGAAACCCCGAACACGTCATAGACGACTCGCACTATACCGAACGCGCCGGCCTTCACTACTGCGACGGCGTGAAGCAGGGCGCTGACGGGAGCGGGCGCCACCATCGCGACGGGTAGCCAGCCGTGCAGCGGCACGATGGCGGCCTTGACGCCGAGACCGAGTAACAGGATTGCCACTACAGTCGTGAGAGTTGCGCCGTGTTCGGCAGCCAGCGCAGCGAGGACGTGGGTTTCACCAAAATCGAACGGGCCGGCGAGACTGTGCAACCAGACGACGCCGACGAAGAGGACGATGCCGCCGGCAAGCGTATAACTCAGGTAAGTGCGGCCCGCGCGCAACGATTCCGGTGTGCCGCGATGCACGACGAGGGGATACGTCGCGAGAGTCAGAAACTCGTAGAAGATAAAAAACGTGATGAGGTTGCCCGCGAGCGCCACGCCGACACTGGCGGTGACGCACAGACTGAAGAAACTGAAGAAGCGCCGACGGTTGGGAGCGCCTTCGAGATAACCGATCGCGTAGACGGTGGTCACAAACCACAGCACCGCGGACAATATCGTGAACAGCAGGGCGAGCGAATCGATCCGGAGGAGAAAATCAAAACCGAGGACAATCTGGAAACGTGCCTCGTACGTGCGCCCGGCGAGGACTCCGAGGGCGGCGATGACGATGAACATCAACTTCAACGAGGCGCCGCCGAGATTGACGATCGTTCGGAGCCGAGACTGCTTTTCGCGCAGAAACAGGATCGCGACCGCGGTGACGAGCGAGCTGCCAACAATCGCGAGCGGCATCCAGAAGCCCGCGGCGGCGATATCGCCGGGAGATTGCGGATGTGCTTCGGGCGAGAATGGCATGCCCGTGCTGAGCAGCTGGAGAAACCCTTCCGCGTGGAAGCTCACGAGAATGGCGGCGAGCGCGAGGCCGAGTGCTGAGCCCTCGAGCCAGCGCGGCACCGCGCGCAGCGGTGGAACGTCGTTTCTCGGTTGGAATGCGTACGCCAACATTAGAAAAACATAACCGGCGGTGAGCAGGCTCCCGATCACGAGCACCGGTGCCCACCACCATTGTCCACTCTCGATCACGGCTTGAAGCAGGAGCCATTTGGCGATGAAGCCACCACTCGGTGGCAGGCCGATCAAGGTGACTCCGGCGAGCCCGAGTGCCAGCGTGGTCATGGGCAGGCGACCGGCTGTGCCGTGCATCGCTTCGATCCGGTCGGTGCCGAGCGCGAGCATGATGACGCCGGCAGCGAGGAACATCGCGGCCTTTGCGAGCGCGTGGGCGAGCACCTGAAAAAATGTTCCAGTCCACGCCATGGGTGCCCAGCTCGCCGCCGCGCCGAACAAGCCGCCTTCAACGGTGATCAAGGGAAACAGGAGGAAAAGGTAACCGATCTGGGCGACCGTCGAGTGCGCGATCAGAAGTTTCAGCCGCACCTGGCGCATCGCCTGGATTGAACCCCATAGGATCGCTGCGGCCCCGAGCGCGCCAAGTAATTGGCCCATGGATACGGTGACGGTCCCGGCGAACACAGAAACCCACAGACGCACGAGAATGAAAAAGGAAGCCTTCACCACGAGGGCGGAGAGCACCGCGCTGACGGGCGCGATGGCGTTCGCGTGGGCCGGAGGCAGCCAGAAGTGCAATGGAAACAGTGCAGTTTTCACCAGCAGGCCGAGCACCATGAAGGCGCAGGCGACCCGGTCTGCACCGCTCGTGCCCACCGTGGTGGCGAGCGTGGCGATGTCGAGCGAGTGGTGTCCGGCATACAACAGCGCGACGCCGGCGAGGTAGAACATCGATGCGACCATGGTCGCCAGCAGGTAGCGCATGGAAGCGACGAGCGCGTCAGGCTTGCCGGCGAGGGAGGCGAGAGCGATGGCCGAAAGGCTCACGAGCTCGAGCAGCACGTAGAGGTTGAAAATATCGCCGGACAGCAGGACGCCATTGAGAGCAGCGAGGAGGAACAGCCAGAGTGGCCAGAAGAGTTCCTCGCCGGCGCCTTCGCCGCCGGCGGTCGTCTCCTTCCGCAAATGCACCATGGCGTAGACGGTGACGCCGATGGCGACGAAGGCGGTGAGCAGCAGCATGACGGCGCTCAAGCCGTCGACGGTGAGAACGATTCCGAGGGGCGCGCCCCAGCCGCCGATCGCGTGATGTTGCACGCCTTCGTTCCACACCAAGGCGGCCACGAGAATGGCCGCGGCGAGATTCGCGCTGACAGCGAGCCCTCCAATGGCGGCTTCAAAGCGGCGGCCCACCAGGAACGCGGCGAGTGCGCCGGCGAACGGCAGCAAGAACACCCAGGTGATCACAAACCCTCTTCCTCCTTCGCGCTGAAACCTGCCAGGGCGGTCGCGCCGGTCGTGGCGTGAATGCGACGCGCGAGGGTGATGGCGAAGGCGCTCGCCGCGAGGGCCACCACAAGGCCGGTGAGGACCATCGCATGCGGAACCGGATCCGGATCGTCGAGAGCGTTGCGGCTGGCAATACTGATCAACAGGAGAAACACGCCACTCGCGCAGATATTCAGCGCGATGATTTTTCGCAGCAGATGCGAGGCGAGCAGCACGCCGCCAAATCCAACACAGAAGAGGCCGGCTCCCGCCAAAGCATACAGCAGATAGGGCGGCATCGGGTCAGCAGGGAAACACGCGAAAGCTCCTGCTGGGCGTGGTGCCGGCCCGCGCGGGCGGCGTCGCAGGTGAAGGTAAAAGTGAGGCGGGCGAAGGCATGATCGATTGCATGATCAACGGGTCAGCCTTTTCCCGCCGCTTTGGGCGCGCCAAATTGCGGTGCAATGATGAGGGCGGCGAGGGTGACGCCGATCGAGACGGTCGCAACTAACTCGAGCGCGAGGATGATGGTGCCAGCGATGGGCGTGGGTAAACCGAGCAGCACGCCTTCGATTGAGAGGGTGAGCAGCGCGACCGTAAGAAAGCCCAGCAATCCCGCCGCGGCGAGGCCGCGCCAGATCGCCGGTGACAGCGAAGCAAGGCCGCGCCGGCCGCCGTACCACATCAGGACCCAGGCGGCGGCGAGGATGACTCCGGCCTGAAAGGCACCGCCGGCCGCGGCTTTGCCGAGCCACAAGAGATATCCGGCGACGAGAACCATGACAGGGACGAGTATCGTAACGAGGGCGGTCAGGAGCTCGCTGGGATTCTCTGGCGGTTCCGCGCCCGTGAGATCGCGTCGCTGTAGCACGCCCAGACAGCCGGTAAGGGCGAGGAGCAGGACCCCGAGTTCCAGCCACGTGTCGTAGCCGCGGAAGTTCAACAGCACCGCGGTAACGGCGTGTTCCACGCCTGAGTCCGGGAGGCGCGCTGCGACCTGCGCGGTGAGTCCGGCGGGCTCGCGTGGCAGGCCGAGTACGGCGCTGCCGAGCAACCCGGCGAGCGCGGTCACGAGGAGCAGCACGGTCACCCGGCGGAGCGAGAGGTGAAGATGAGCCGGTTTCATTTCGGCGCGGAGTTGGGCGAATCAGCAATGTCCCGGCGTGGGGATGCTATAATTTGTCGGGCCGCGTCCAGCAGGAGAACGCCGGTCAGCCCCGCGCCGATCGCGGCTTCGGCGAGGGCGATGTCGGGAGCGTTCAAACGCACCCAGGCGAGAGCCATGAACAGGCCGAAGGCGATGAACAGAACGACCGTCTGCAAGAGGTCGTTGACGGTGAGTGCCCGCACCGCGAGAGCAAGCAGTGTGAGCACGAGCACCGCGTCAAAGATCCAGAGTAATACAGTCATGGACGGGCGGTGGAATTAGGGGACGGGTCCAGTTGGCGTTTGAGCGCGTGGTGGCCGAGCAGGTAACACGCGCTTGAGCTGGCCAGCAGAGCGAGCAGCCAGATGCTCCCGAGTTTTGCGGCTCCGAGGAGCGATTCCTGCTGTAGGGCCAAACCGAGTACAACGAAACCGAGCCCCAGATTGTCGGCCTTCGTGAGGGCGTGGAGCCGGGTGAAGGTATCGGGGAAGCGCAGCAGGCCGACCGTCCCGGCGAAAAAAAACGTGGAGCCAGCGAGGAGGCAGAAGAGTGTCGCGCTGTCGATCATGAGGATTGCCCTTCCTCCGAGGCAGCGGCGGGCGGCACGCGACGAACGAAAGCGACCGTCGCCAACACGGCGAGCAACGCGAAGACGAGGGCGACATTGCGCAGGGCGGGTGCGGCGAAGACCTCGCCCAGCAGCAGCAGAATGGCCACGCCGGTGGTGCCGAACAACTGAGCGGCCATCAGTCGATCGGTGGAGGTGGGGCCGCGCAGGACGCGAACGAGTCCGGCGAGAATGTTTAGCAGAAGAAACAACGCGGCGCCGAGATAGAGTTCGTTCATGGTGAAGTGAAAAGGGCGGAAACTCGACGTTCGAGGTCCTGCAGTTTTTCGAGGGTGTGAAGTTCCCGATCCAGGACGTGGATCGTCAGGTTCGACTCTCGCAGATGGACGGCCGCGGTGCCGGGAAGTAGGCTCACGATCCAGACCAGAGTGGTGCGGGAGGGCCCGGCTGAGGCGCGGAGCGGCAGTGCGACGAAACCGGCCTGAAGCGGCATTCGCGGGCTGAGCGCGCGCTTCGCGACGTCGAGTCCGCCCCCGAGGGATTGACCGAGAAACCACGGGATAAAACGCACCACTTGCCACGGACGCAGGCCGATGGGGGCAGGCGGACAAAGTCGACAACTCGTGAGGAGGGCGGCCGCGATCAACACGGCCACGAGCGGTCCGTCCGTCGTCGGCCAGCTGCCGGCGAGGACGACCCAAATGACAATGAGCCACGCTGCCCGCCAACTGAGTGACGAGACGCGGGAACCGATCGCGGGGTCGGACGGATTCATAGGCGGAACTGGTTGATTGCCGGGCCCGGCGGCCGGGTAATGAACGGGCTGGCGATGGCCGCTTCGCTCCGTCATCGCCCAGACCCGTGCCGCTGGCGTCGGTGCCGAAAGCTCAGCGGGTTAGCAGTAATTCCGCAACGCCGAGCGGATGACCACGCGAGCGCGTTTTCCGGATTGCCGGCGCGGGTGGGGGCGTTCCCAGTGGTCGAGGAATGCAAATCATCGGGTCTATGTTTTGGTCGCGTTTCGTTCGTCACGCCGGTTTGCCGCTTGTCGTTCTGGGCTTGCTCGGGGGATGCGTGACACCGTCGCGCGTTTCCGTAGCCGAGCCGGCCAACCTGTATCCCCACAAACTCGAGTTGCGGGCGTATGTCGACTCCGGCCGCTATCAGGCAGACTTGGCGCGAGTCGCGGGGCGGGCGCTCGCGTGGGTGGACGAGAGGGCGAGTCGGCGGCTACCGGCGGAGCGGCTGGCGGTGGTGTTCGATCTGGACGAGACGCTGCTGCTCAACTGGCCGAGCATCAGCGCGAATGACTTCGGGTATATTCCGGCGCTTTGGGAACAATGGGTCGACCAGGCCGCGGCTCCCGCCATCGAGTCCGTTCGCGAAGTCTATCGGGCGGCGCGGAAGCGGGGGATTGCGGTGTTCTATATAACGGGACGTTCCGAGCGCGACCGCTTGGGGACTGAACGCAATCTTCAAACGATTGACTGCGCCGAGCATGTTGAGCTCATCTGCAAACCGTCGGACGTGAAACAAACGAGTGCGGCGTTCAAGACCGCGGCGCGAGAACGCCTTACGCGGGACGGTTACACGATCATCGCCAACCTGGGCGATCAGGAGAGCGATCTCGTGGGGGGATTTTCCGAGCGGACGTTCAAGCTGCCGAATCCGTTTTATCAGACGTTTTGAGCGAGCGTCCGTAGCGGGTTAGAGCAACGAGCCGGGATTCAGTGAAGCCGGGAGTCACGGAAGCCGGGGGCGTCGGAAGCGTGGAGACAACGACCCGCCGCGGTATCAGTTGGTGCCGTTGGCGGTTTCGAGATATACGCCTTTCAGCGGGTGATTATCGAGCAGGTTGCCGTACCATCCCTTAACCTCCGGACGACGAAGGTTGTTGTTCATATAGAAATAGATCGGGGCGATCGGGCATTCTTCGGCGAGAATCTGCTCGCAGCGTTGGTAATATTCATAGCGCTTGGCCGTGTCCGCCGTGTTGCGTGCGGCTTCGATCAGCCGGTCGTATTCGGCGTTTTTCCAGCCGGTCTGGTTGTTGCCGTTGTCGCTGGTCATGATGTCGAGAAATGTGCTCGGGTCGAGGTAGTCGCCGACCCAGGCAAAGCGCGCGATCTGATAGTCGAGCACGCGCATGGAGTCGCTCCAGACTTTGCCTTCTTGATTATAGAGCCCGATTTCGATGCCCAAGCCGCGCCTCCACATTTGTTGAATCGCTTCGGCGATGACGCGGTGGGCTTCGTTCGTGTTGAAGAGAATATCGAGCTTGGGGAAGCCCTTGCCGTCGGGGAAGCCGGCTTCGGCGAGCAGTTGTTTGGCGCCGGCTAAATCGGTGCGCACGCCATGGTTTGACGTGAAGCCGGCGAGGTTGGGGGGAGTGAAATTTCCGGCGGGAAGCTGACCGCCGACGGTAACGTCGCGGACCAGGCTTTCCCGGTCGATGGCCATGGCGAGCGCGCGGCGGACGCGCGGATCGTTAAGGGGCGGCACGTTGACGTTGAAGCGATAAACGTACGTCGCGAGGAGGACGTGCGACTGCAGGAACGGGCTGTTATCCTTTTTATATACGGCGATCTTGGAAATCGGGATCGTGCTGGTCACGTGGAGCTGGCCGGAGCGGAAGCTGCGTTCTTCCGCGTCCGTGCTTTCAATGGGATAAAAGACGGCGCCATTCAGCCTGACGTTGGCGCGATCCCAATAGGTTTCGCTCTTGGTGACGCGAATCGATTGATGCGGCCGCCACTCCGTGAGGTTAAAGTAACCGTTGCCCACGAGATTGCCGGCGCGCGTCCACGCGCTGCCGCGCTGATCGACGCGGCCGAATTTCTCGATCGTGTCTCCATGCACTGGATACCAGGCGGAGTGGCAGACCATGCTGAGCAGGTATGGCACGGGCCGTTCCAGCGTCAGCACCAAGGTGTGAGCATCAGCGGCGCGGGCGCCGAGCTGGACGGGGTCTTTGATTTTGCCGGAGTAGAGTGCCTCGCCGTTCCTCAGGACGAAAAGCATAGTGGCGTATTCCGCGCCGAGGGCGGGCATGAGCATGCGGCGATAAGCGTAGACAAAGTCCTGAGCGGTGAGGGGATCGCCGTTGGACCAGCGGGCATCGCGCTGCAGGTGAAACGTCCACGTGAGTCCGTCCGCGGAGGTTTCCCAACGTTCGGCCGCGGCGGGAATGGGTTCGGAGGTCTTCGGATCGTATTGGGCGAGACCCTCGAAGAGCGCCATCACGATGCCGAAATCCTGGTGGCTGCTGATGGTCTGAGGGTCGAGGTCGGTGGGCTCGGACAGATTACCGATGTGAATGACCTGGCCACGATTGCCGGCGTCGACGGCACTGCCGCGCTTGCCGCAGCCGGTGCTAAAAAATGCGAGACCGGCCAGGAGAAAAAAAGCGGTTGTCCGGGAGGGGCGGTGCATGGTTCGAGTAAAAAAGAAAAGCCACGCGAAGCAATCGCGTGGCTTGGAATGAGAAGGAATCGTTCCGCGATTCCGGCGATGGCAGGTTAGAGTGCGGGGGCGACCGCTGATTGCGGCCGGGTCGGCTCGGATCGGGCCGGTGCTGGCGCCGGCATATCTCCCCTCGCGGGCATGGCGAGACCGGGTGCCAGCGAGTGCAGTTCGCTCAGGCGTTTTTCAATATCCGCCATGCGTGCGACGAGTTGCTCTTCGACCTTCTTGCGATCGCTACTGTTGACGATGCTCAAGCTGGCGGCGTCGCGCACCACGTTGGCCGGCAGAGTGAGCAGGCGGGTGATGAGGCCCTGGTCCTTGAACGAGCTGAGGTAGAGCGCAGTGATCTCGTGCGACAACTTCAGTGCGTCTTGGGCGGCGGTCTGAGTGGCTTGAAGATTGTTGTTTAACTGCTGGTTCTTGGCGAGTTCGGCGGTGAGCACGCTCCCGACCTGATCAGAGATTCGCTGGCTGTATTGAGCGATGGAGTCACGGGTTAGGTTTTGATCCTTTGCCATGTCGGAGAGAATGGGTTGGATACGGTCGGCCATGCGGTTCGAGACCTTGTCGAGCTGTTCGGTCTGCATCTTCTCCGCTTCCTCGGCCGATTTCGGCACGGTGTTGTAAGGCTGCATCTTCCGGGCAATCGCATCCGCCAATGCGTCCATGCGTTGATCGTTCAGCTTCTGGAGATCCTCTTCGGTGCGGAACATGTCGGCTTCGCGCTTGGTAATGGCGTCGCGCAGCAACTTGTTGGTGGCCTCGATCTGGCGCCGGTTTTCCTCCGAGGAGGCCTTCAAGTCATCGTTCTGCTGCCGCAGCGGGGCAAACTCGATTTGCTGGCTGGTGGCCATGTCCTTGATGGTTTTCTGGTGCAGCCAGAACGCGCCGCCAACGACGAGAAGCGCAGTGAGGATCACCGCGGGGAGTTGTTCTTTGAATTTATTCCACATAGCCGACGAGGGTCAGGAGTTAGTATTGAAGCGGGAGACTAGCCAGGATGAGGATCGAATTGCAACGCCGTGATTAGGTGGGCGGATTTCCAGTTGTTTTTCACCGCGTGCGAAGCACGTTGGCGAAATGAGTCTTAACCGTTACGAGCAGCGCGTGTTCGATTATCTTCAAGGGCATCCTGAGGAGAGACAATACTGGCAGGAAAAGTTTCGGAGGGTTTCGAAGCTGACTGGTGATGAACACAATGCAGTAATGCAGCTGGATTCCGAGCTGTGGCGATATTACCAGGAGCGGAGTGAGATGGTGCCGGTTTTCAAGGAGGCGGTGCGGCATGAAGGCATGGCGCGGACCAGCATGCGTAATCTTGCCGAGCTGCTGCTTCGCCTTTGGACCGAGCCCCGGGTGAAGAAGAAAACAGTTGAGTTGGAATGAGCTGGTGTCGAAGGCAGTATGACGGAGTCAGAAAAATCGCCGCTCCGTCTGGAACTCCGTCAAAGGCATGCGTACTTTAGGCTCACAGAATTTCGATTTTCTCCCCCGCTTAGCGGTGGAGAATTGGGGTAAGTAAGAAAGCAATGGGCGGACCGCTTAGGGGTAGGCGGTCCGCCCTCTTTTTTAATCGAAGTGATACAGGCATTCCTGCCTGTCAGCTACATCGGACTATAGGCAGGCGATAACAGACAGGAATGTCTGGTTCACCGGAGGACAGACAGGAATGTCTGTTCCACCCGGAGGACAGACAAGAATGTCTGTTTCACTTGGGAAGTCTCAGATCTGTTCGCCCTTGGTCACTTTTCCCTGCTCGTGGAAATCGTGTGCGGTGTGCGTCGGCGTGACGTAGCCGGCCCGGATCACGAAATCACCGAAGCGCTCACCGGCGGTGCGCTCTGTCGCGTAACGTTGGATGATCGGGCGGAGCAGGGGAACGATCTCTGCGTTGGGCACGGAGGATTTATACAGGATATTCAGGCGGGAACCGTTGAAGGCGGCGCCGAGATAGACGTTGTATTTTCCGGGCGCCTTGCCGACGAATCCGATCTCCGCCAGATAGGGCCGCCCGCAGCCATTCGGGCATCCGGTGATGCGCAGCGTGACTTCATCGTGGCGCAGCCCGGCGGCTTCGAATTCCGCTTCGAGGATTTCGACGAGATTGGGGAGATAGCGTTCGCTCTCGGCGAGGGCGAGTCCGCAGGTCGGCAGGGCCACGCACGACATCGCGTTTAACTTCAAACCGGAGGCGTTGTTGGCCGTATCGAGTTTATACTTACTCAACAGCCCCTCGATCTGCGGGCGATCTTCGGCCGCGACGTTGGCGATGATCAGATTCTGATTGGCCGTGAGGCGCAGATCGCCGCGGTGCACGCGGGCGATTTCCCGGAGCGCAGTCCGAAGTGGGTAGTCACCATCGTCCTTCACGCGACCACTTTGGATGAAGAGCGTGAAGTGCGAACGACCATCCTGGGCGGCGACCCAGCCGTAGCGATCCCCGGTGTGAGTGAACGTGAAGGTGCGCGGAGCGGTCAGGCGATAACCGAGGCGATCTTCGACTTGCGTGCGGAACCAGGAGAGACCGCGATCCTCGATCGTGTACTTCAAGCGCGCGTGTTTGCGGTCCGTGCGATCGCCGTAATCGCGTTGCACCATGACCACCTTCTCGGCGACATCCACGGCCTGTTCAACCGTACAGAAGCCGAGGACATCGGCGATGCGCGGGAACGTCTCGAGCTGATTGTGAGACATGCCGAGCCCGCCCCCGACCGTGACATTGAACCCAATCAGTTTTCCGGCCGTATCCGTAATCGCGATATAGCCGAGATCGTGCGCGTAGATGTCGACGTCGTTGCTGGGCGGCACGGCGACCACGATCTTGAATTTGCGGGGCAGATAGGTTTTGCCGTAGATCGGCTCCACTTCGGGTTCGCCGCCGGCGACCAGTTCGTCAGCGACCCAGAGCTCATGATAAGCCCGGGAGCGGGGAAGCAGGTGGGCGCTGATCGCATGGGTGACTTTTTGAACCTCACTGTGCAGCTCGGACTGCTCTGGGTTCGGATTGCACATGACATTTCGGTTCACGTCGCCGCACGCCGCGATGGTGTCGAGCAGGGCTTTGTTCACCCCGTTGATTGCGCGCCACAGATCGCCCTTGAGGACGCCATGAAACTGGAATGCCTGCCGCGTCGTAAGCTTGAGGGTGCCGTTGGCGGACTCGCCGGCAATCTGGTCGAGCGCGAGCCATTGCGCCGGGGTGCAGACGCCACCGGGCACCCGGATGCGGGCCATGAAGGTGAACGCCTTTTCCTTATTTTCCTTCCGGCGCTGGCTGCGCAAATCGCGATCGTCCTGGGCGTAGATCCCGTGGAACTTGGTGAGCTGCGCGCTCTCCTCGCTGATGGTGCCCGTGGACGTATCCGCGAGCTCGCGAACAATATTTCCGCGGAGGAAATTGCTTTCCGCTTTGAGCAGCTCGTTTTTGTGCAACGGCTTTTCTAGAACGGGAATGGTGACGGTTTCGGGCGTGGAACTCATGCGAAGGTGGGAGCGTGGAGCGTGGAGAGCGTGTCACGCAAGGCGTCAGCCAGCGTGTCGATGGCGAGCGGATGCGTGCCGACGAGCTCGGTGAAGTGACAACGAAGCGAGCGCAGGGCGAGCCGATCTTCGGCCGCGCGCGCGATTTGGGCGAGATCGCCCTCCGGTCCGGCGTGCCGGCCGGGCGACAGGAACAACGGCGCGATCACGACATCGCCCGTGTCAAAACCGGCCGAGGCGAGCAGATCGGCCATGACCGGCTGGTTGTGGGCATGTTTCTCGCCTTCCATGGAAGCAGCGACCACGGGTCCGGTCTTGCCCGCGAGGAGGTCGCCGACCGCCGCGGCGAGTTCGTTGCGCAGGGCGGCAGATGTGGGGGACGGGCCTCCGTGATCCACCACGATCACCGGCGTGGTAGGGGGCAGCGCGTGCGTTTCGAGCGTCGAGAGAATGCGTTGGGCGACGATCCCAGGAATGACGCCACTGGCGGCCAACCCCCGCGTGAAACTGAATTCGAAAGGCTGCTGCGGGCGTTCTGCCTGCAGCTTTTCGAGGTCATGCCGAAGGGCGGATCCGATCGCCCCTTGAGCGCTGATGAAAAACGGGACGAAGATAAACTCCCGTTGTCCGAGGGCCGTCATTGCGCGCACGAAGGGCGCGAGGGTCCAGGCGGGAGCGGGGTTTTCGGTTGCAGCAGGATCCGCGGCCAGACGTTCAAGCGGAATGCGATCGCTGTGCTTCCACGACACCGCGTGGACACTGATCCCGGAGCGCGTCGACAACGCGGTCGCCACGGCGCGCAAATTAAGGTGCGCAGCGGGTTCGAGCGAGCCGTTGTCGATGAGGGCGGCGATCATGCGGGGAAGGCGGGCGCGGCAGCGGCGGTTTCAAGCGCGCCGACATTGGATTCAGGAGCGTTCAGGGCCGCTTCGGCGAACCAGCTGAGTTTGCCGGCGAGGGCGGCCACTTCACCGATGATAATAATGGCGGGAGAGCCAAAACCGGCGTGCTCCGACTCGAGCGCGATCTTGCCCGCGGTCGAAATCAATTGGCGGTGATCTGCGGTTGTAGCGGACTGAATCACCGCGGCCGGGGTGTCGGCGGCCAAGCCACCCGCCTGCAAGCGGCGCATGATTGTCTCCAGATTCTTCATACCCATATAAATGCAGAGCGTGGCACCGAGCCGGCCGTAATCCTCCCAACGAATTACTGAATCTGACTTCTGCGGATCCTCGTGACCCGTGAGAAAGACCACGCCGGAAGCGTGAGCGCGGTGGGTGAGCGGAATGCCTGCATAAGCGGCGGCCGCGAGCGCGGACGTAACGCCGGGCACGATTTCGAAAGCGAGACCGGCTGCGACCAGGGCTTCGGCTTCTTCGCCACCACGTCCGAAGATGAAAGGATCGCCGCCCTTGAGACGCACCACGTTTTTACCTGCGCGGGCCAAACGGATCAGCGTGCCCTCGATATCGCGTTGCGGGCAGCAGAAACCGCCGCCCTTTTTTCCGACGAAGACGCGTTCGGCTCCGGACCGCGCAAGTTGCAGGATCGCAGGGGAAACCAAGTGATCGTAAACAACGGCGTCCGCCTGCTGCAGCAGGCGATGGGCTTTCAGCGTCAACAATCCCGGGTCTCCGGGTCCGGCGCCAACCAGGTAAACCGTTCCGGAGGAGTGAGCAGAATCCAAGCCGTCGCGATCGGCGGGAAGCGGAGGAAGGGTGGTAACGCTTGTCATTTCTCTGGGTGTCAGCAGCTCAAAGGCCATCTCGGTTACAACGGGATTAAAGCGTTGATCAATTCAGCGCCACGGCGATTCGTAAACGAAGGTACCGCAACGAACGACGACTTCGCCTCCGAAGCTCGGTCGCTATAAATAGCCTTTGAAGAGTTAATTAGATCAAACATGACATCTTTACTAAATATGACGTGTTTTAACCTTTACCCATTAGCTCGCTGGTGCAAGTCTTCTCAGCGTCATGGCTGCAAATTCATCCAAGTACTTCATCGAGAAGAGCGCCTCGCGGGCAACTGCGAACGTTCTTTTTTCTGAGCCGCTGAGCGATGGCATCCGGTCCTGACCCCGCCGTGGTACGACTGCACTCTATTCTCACCGTTGCTTCATGACTCCCACTGACCTTATTCGCTGGAACGCCGACCTTCGTTCTCAATCGCCGCTGGAGATCGTGCGTTGGGCGATTTCTCAATCGGAGGGCCGGGCGATCGTCTCCACCAATTTTCGTCCCTATGAGGCGGCGATTCTTCATGTGGCAGTACAGGCGCAGGCGGACATCCCGGTGCTCTGGGTCGATCACGGCTATAATCGTCCCGCCACGTATAAGCACGCCGAAGACCTCCAGGCCCGGCTCAAACTCAATGTGAAGCCTTTCCTTCCGCGGGTGACTGCGGCACATCGCGATGCTATTTATGGTCCGATCCCGACGACCGAGAATGAGGCAGGTCTGAAGCAATTCAGCGCGTTGATGAAACTTGAGCCGTTTCAACGCGGCATGAAGGAGCTGGCGCCCAAGGTCTGGATCACGGCCTTGCGCAAAGTTCAGAACCCGAATCGCGCCGGGCTCGATATCGTATCGCACGATGAAAACTTCGGCGCGTTGAAGGTGAGCCCTTTCTTTTATTTCTCCGACGCCGAGCTCGACGCCTATCTGGCGGAGCACGCGTTGCCGAACGAGTGGGATTATTTCGATCCGGCCAAGGCCGACGAGAAACGCGAGTGCGGCCTGCACGCCGCCTGGGGAAAAAAGGCTATAAACTCTTGAGCAACGCAGCGCTCTTCGCCCCACCATGACCAGCTACCATCTCGACCACCTTCAGTATCTCGAAACCGAGGCCATCCACATCATGCGGGAGGTCGCGGGCGAATTCGAACGGCCCGCGCTGTTGTTCTCCGGCGGCAAGGATTCGATCTGTCTGCTCCGACTCGCGGAGAAAGCCTTTCGTCCGTCGGACTTGCCGATGCCGTTGCTCAATGTCGACACCGGGCATCATTTCCCGGAGCTCAATGAGTTCCGTGATCGTCGGGCGAAGCAGCTCGGCGCGAAACTCATCATCCGCACCGTCGAGGATGCGATCGCCAAGGGCATCGCGCAACCCTCACCGGGCGAGATCAGTCGCAACCGCCTGCAGATTCCAACGCTGCTCGCGGCGATCGAGGAGTTTCGTTTCGATTGCTGTATTGGAGGAGCACGCCGCGACGAAGAGAAGGCGCGCGCCAAGGAACGGTTCTTCAGTTTCCGCGACAGCTTCGGCCAGTGGGATCCCAAGAATCAACGGCCGGAAATCTGGAATCTCTATAACGGCAGGCTGAATCCGGGCGAAAACATGCGCGTGTTTCCGCTGAGCAACTGGACCGAGATGGACGTGTGGGAATATATCCAACGTGAGAATCTCGAAGTTCCGAGTATCTATTTCAGTCATAACCGCCGCTGTGTGCGTCGGGCCGGACAATGGTTGCCCGTGAATGACCTCGTGCCGCCCAAGGCCAATGAAGATGTCCGCGATCTCGTCGTGCGCGTGCGGACAATTGGCGATATCATCAGCACGGGTTGTGTTGAGTCGCCGGCTACGACTGTGAGCGATATCATTACGGAAATCGCCGCGGCGCGTGTCACCGAACGTGGCTCCCGCGCCGACGACAAATCATCCGAAGCCGCGATGGAAGACCGCAAGAAGGCGGGATATTTCTAATGTTTACCGAAGACCTCATGACACCGTCCGCTCCTGTGACCCTCCCGGTCGACATTCTCCGCTTCAACACGTGCGGCAGTGTCGATGATGGAAAATCCACGCTCATTGGCCGTCTCCTGTATGACTCGAAGTCCCTTATGGAGGACCAAATCGAGGCGTTGGAGCGCTCGGCCGATATTACCGGCGGCGGCCAGATCAATCTCGCCAATCTCACCGATGGTCTCCGCGCCGAACGCGAGCAGGGGATTACGATCGATGTGGCGTACCGGTACTTCGCCACGCCACGGCGTAAGTTCATCATCGCGGACACCCCGGGGCATGTGCAGTACACGCGCAACATGGTGACGGGTGCGGCGACCGCCAACCTCGCGATCATCCTGGTCGATGCCCGCACCGGCGTGATCGAGCAGAGCCGCCGGCATACCGCGATTGCGGCCATGTTGCGCATTCCGCATCTCGTGGTCGCAATCAACAAGATGGACCTCGTGGGCTGGAGCGAGCAGCGCTTCCTCGAGATTCGCGCGGAGTTTGAAGAGTTTCTTCCGCGTCTCGATATCAAGGACGTTAAGTTCATTCCCATGAGCGCGCTCAACGGCGACAATGTTGTCGATGCCTCGGCGCACACGCCATGGTATCAGGGACCGACCTTGCTCGGCCATTTGGAGACGGTGCACATTGCGAGCGACTGGAATCTGCAAGGGTTCCGTTTCCCCGTGCAATGGGTCAACCGGCCAAACAATCCGACGAATCCCGAGCTCCATGATTTCCGTGGCTTCAGTGGCCAGATTGCGGGCGGCATCGTGCGCACGGGACAGAAGGTGTTGGCGTTGCCCGCCGGAGTCGTGACGGCGGTGAAAGAGATTTGGACCTATGACGGAACGGTTCAGGAAGCCTTCTGTCCGCAGTCGGTCACGATCGTGCTGGAGCATGACATCGATGTCAGTCGCGGGAGCATGTTGATTGGATCGGATTACCTGCCGGGTTCCAGCAGCGATCTGCAGGCGGAGATTTGTTGGATGCATCCACGCGCCCTGCAACGCGGGAAGAAATACTTCCTCAAGCACACGACGCACACGGTGCAGGTGATCGTCACCGAACTCGTGAGCAAGTTGAACCTGGCTTCGCTCGAATCCGAGCGCGACCCCGCGGAACTGGGTTTGAATGATATTGGCGAGATCCGCCTTCACTCGGCGAAGCCGCTCGTTTTCGATGGCTATAGCACGAACCGGTTGACGGGCTCGTTCATTCTGATTGAACCGGGCACAAACGCCACGGTTGGTGCGGGCATGTTGTTGTCGCCCCGGGAGCTCGTGCGTTCTGAAAACGGCGATTATGTAATCTGAACCAGCGTGAAAGTCTCCGTCCAAGTCGACTATGCTTGTCGGGTGATGGCGGAGCTGGCGCGACTGCATGGCACGGGCGAACTCGCGCAGATTGAACATCTGGCGAGGACGGAGTCCGTGCCGGCAAATTTTCTTGCCCAGATTCTGGGCAAGCTCCGCAACGCGGGCCTGATCACCAGCCGGCGGGGCAACCAGGGTGGCTATATTCTAGCGCGGCCACCGGAGGAGATTTCGTTGTATGATATTCTCATCGCGGTGGAGGGACAATGTCTCCAGCTCAGCGGAAACGTCGAAGGCCGCAGTGGTCCGCGCATCAAGCAGATCTGGGATGAGATCAGCCGGGACTTGGTGGTGAAGACCCGCAGCTATACGATCGACCAGTTTGCGTCGAAGGGCGCGGCGGCGATGTATTATATCTAAGCGCGGCCCTGTTTGGAGTTGAGCGCGGTGGACTCGGGGGCGCACCGGCCGCCGCACCAATTGGGGACCAATGGCCCGTTCATCGCCCGCGAGCATCTCTTCGCGCCTCCGCGTGGTTGAGGAGGGACGGGTGTTGGTCGGGTGATCCGCCATGATCAGCAGCTCAAGACTGGCCAAGCTCGCGAACCCGGTCTGGGGAGGGCGCGGCCCGCGTCTAGTAATCGTATATTGGATACTAAAGGCGACCCGACCAAAAGGATGTCGCATATGCGACATCCTTTTGGTCGCCGCCTCGCGCACCGTCGACCAGCTGAGTCGCAGTGGGGTCGATCAGAACGCCCCGGAGGTTGAGACCTTGGAGGAACCGCGGTTCAATCGTTCGGCAGGTGGGTGGCCGCCGGTGCGTGAAACCGCGCCTGCACTGCCACGCCCTATGGAATGGCAGTCACCGTCACCGCGCAGCACTTGTAGGAGGGCTGGCGCGAGTGGGGGTCGAAGGACGCAAAGGTGAGCTGGTTCACCGTTCTAAAATGCATCGGCAGGAAAAGCTGGCCGCGCTGTACTGTCGGTGTCACGAGCGCGATCGCGTCCGCGGAACCGCGACGTGATCGCACCTGCACGGCCGCGCCCGGGGTAATTTTCAGTCGGAGCGCATCATCCGGATGAATTTCCAGCGTTAGAACGGTCGGTGCGAGTTTGCGGAGGACGGCACTCTTGTCGGTGCGGGAACCGGTGTGCCATTGGGCAGAGGAGCCCCGGCCGGTGAGTAAGATGAATGGATACGCCGCGTCCGGCGGCTCCGGCATCGGACGCGGGGCGTCAAAGAAAAACCGCGCTCGCTCATCCGCCGTGAAGAACCGTCCGTCGGCGAAGAGGCGTCGCTCCCGGTCATGGTTTTGGTTCGGTCCCGGGGCGATCACGTTGATCTCGTCGGCGATTTCGTCGGCCACGGTGGCCGCGGTCGTACGCGGCGTTGCCGACGAAACCAGGCTTCCCGCTGGATACGGCCATTGAATGCCACCTTCGGCTTCGACGTGGGCGTAGTCGCGAATGCCACTGAAGTCGCAGGGTTGGCCCCGCGTGAGTTCCTTCATGAGCTGAAAGGTTGCTTCGGGTGAGCGCCAGGCGTGAAACATTTCGCCGCAGCCCCAGGCGTCCGCGACGAGTTTGAAAATTGCGAAGTCGCTTAAGGCCTGGCCGGGGGCGCGCGCGACTTTCCGGGCAAGACCGAGGCGGCGTTCACTGTTGATGAAGATTCCCTCCTTCTCGCCCCAACCCGCGGCCGGCAGCACGAGATCGGCGAGCTGGGCGGTTTCAGTCGTCGCATACATGTCCTGAACGACGAGGTAGTCGAGTTTGGCCAGGATGGCGCGGGCGCGACTCTGATTGATCCAGGAATGGGCGGTGTTGGTCGCGATCACCCAGAGTCCGCGAATCTCGCCCCGGTCGATCGCATCCAGAATCTGATCATAGGCGAAACCCGTACGATCCGGAATCGCGGTAGTCGGAATTCCCAGTATTTCCGCGACGTGCTCGCGGTCTCCCGCGTCAGCGAAGTCGTATCCGCCCATCAATGACGTGGCGTTGCCAAACAACCGTGAGCCCATGGCATTGCACTGGCCGGTGATGGAGTTCGCGCCGGTACCCGAACGCCCGATGTTTCCCGTCATCAACGCGAGATTGATGATCGCCTGGGCCGTGCGCGTGCCTTCGTGGCTTTGGTTCACGCCCATGGTCCACCAGAACGAAACGCGCTCCCGGCGGGCGATGATGGACACAAGCCGTTGTAAGGTATCGACCGATACGCCTGATTCCGCGCTGACCCGTTCCGCCGTGAATTCGCCGACGAACGCGGCGAAGGCTTCATATCCGGTAGTGTGCGCCGCGACGAAGGCGTGGTTCACCGCGTCCTGGGCGATGAGTAAGTGGGCGATGCCGTAGAGCAGCGTGAGATCGGATTTCGGACGGGCGGGGATGTGGAGCGTAGCGGCCTGCGCGGTCTCGGTCGCGCGCGGATCGATCACCACGATGTCGGGACTCCGTTGGTTGCGCATCACGCGCTGCCACATGATCGGATGAGCGATGCAGGGATTGGCGCCGATGAAGATGAGCGCGTCGCTCTCTTCGAAGTCCGCATAGGTGAAGGGGGGCGCATCGAAACCAAACGACTGTTTATAGGCGACGTGCGAGGTAGCCATGCACTGGCGCGTGTTGGAGTCCACGTGCAGCAGACCAAGGCCGAATTTTGCGACGGCGCCGAGCAGCGCCATCTCTTCGGTCACAATTTGACCCGTGCTGAGGACGGCAACCGCATGAGGGCCATGGTCGCGCTGGATCCGCTTGAAATTCTTGGTGAACGCGGACAATGCGTTCGGCCAGGAAATCGGCGTAAAGGCGGTGGAATTGCGCGCGTGGCGATCGCGCACGAGCGGCGCGGTGGCCCGATCGGATGCGGCGAGCGGGGTGAGGGCCTCCCAGCCCTTGGGGCAAGCCATGCCGAGGTTCACCGGGTAAGCGGGATCGGCGGTGAGATTGATCGCCTCGCCCTTGGCGTTGAGATGGATTTTGAGGCCGCAGCCCGTGCTGCAATACCCGCAGACCGAGGTCGTGGTGGCCACGGGTTCCAAGCGTGACGGAACGTGACCGAGGCCAAAAGCCGCGGGACGCAGGACCAACTCCTCGGTCATTGGGCCGCTGCGGGCATGCAGCAGTGTATCCGAAAAAGACTTATTCATGCAGGCATGCCGGGCATTTTGGGAGCGTCGACGGCGCGGAAAAACAGCGTGCGCTCCGCCAGTTCTCCAGCCAGCAGAACCACGAGTGCGGTCCAACCCGGAGTCACGGCGAGTAGCAGCGCGGCGGATACACCGAGGGCCATTCTGAATGCGACAGCGCGGGCCAGCGGACCGCGTTGCAGTCGGGCGGAAACGCCCGGGCCGAAAAGAGAGCGAGCCTCCCATGCGATTTTCGCGAGCAGCGCGACGGCGGCGACAGACGGAGTGATGAGCGCCAAAGGAACGAGTACGGCTGTGCCCAAGATCCGAGGGAAGGTTTCGACGGCTCGCCAAAAGGTCCGCCGGGTATCGACGTAGACCATCGCTGAGCACGCGAGAGCGAGTCCGCCGAGCGTGGCGGCGGTGACGTCCAAGCCGTCGATGACGAACGCAGCGCTGGCCGCTCCGAACCATGCACCGAACATCATCGCTTCACGACTAAGCCAGCTTTTGCGCCAGCCGAGAAAGATCCGCCACGCGCGAAGGGGTTGGCCCAAATGAAGCACGCTGGCGGCAAGTCCAGCGGCTCCGATCAGCAACGCGGCGAGCTTGAGATCGGCCGCGAAGGCAGGCGAGCGCAGGTCTGCGTTTCCGACCGATGCCGCGCGAAACGGGAGGTCGGCGGTGAAGTGAGGCGCGAGACTTGCGAGCGTGGACAAGCCGACGGCCGCGCCCAGGAGCGGAAGCATGATGGCAAGCGGCCAATGAAACGGCTGCGGACGCAGCGTCTTGGCGTCGCCGGCCGCGACATTGGTGGGAATGGGGCGTTGGGTGTGATAACGCGTGGTCGGCTGCGTGTAGGCCGGGTCCGGGGCGCCCGGGAGGAAAGCGTTGATCGGAGAATCGATCAGTCGCTCGCTGCGGGTAGCGGACCGTGACACGATCACGTTCACGATGCGGATCGCGTGGGTCGGACAGGCTTGCGCACAGGCGGGCGCTTCACCGGCGGACAAGCGCGTGTGGCATAGATCACATTTGCGCACGATTCCGAGGCGCTGGGAAAACTTGGGCACATCATACGGGCACTTCAGCACGCAGTAGCTGCAGCCAATGCATTGATCGTCGAGATGGGCGACGACCCCGGTGACAGGATCCTTTTCGTACGCGAGAACCGGGCAGCCGTTGAGGCAGGCGGGATCGGCGCAGTGGTGGCAGGCGGTTGTGATCGTCTGCGTAAACGGCTGAGCCGAATCTCCACCGACCAGCAATCCGATGTCCCGCCACGTTTCGTTCTCGTCCAGCCCATTGAGCGAGTGACAGGCGGAGACACACGATTTGCAACCGGTGCAGGAGTCGAGATCCACCTCGAACGCGTATTGCTCACCGGGAGACGGAGCGGTGAGCGGGATGAGTTGCGGCAGCAGCGGAGCGGCCCGGTGGAGCGGGACGTTGAGACGTGTGGTCTGCAAAAGGGCGTCATGCGCTGTGGAGAAACGTGCCATGGGCGTATCAAGCTGCTGCTGCTCGGCGAGCAGCTCAGCTAACAGTGGAAAGTTTTCGCGGGAGGCGACCATGGCGGAGAAGAGGGAGATGCGAGAGGCGGGGTGGGCTCAGCGGGAAGGCGCGGAAGCGGGTAACGAGGCAGCAGGGGAACGCTGGCGGGTAGCGGGGATCGTGCCGTTGGGATAAAGTATATACCTGCTTGTAAGTTGCCGGAGGGGAGGATGATTATGGGTTTTATATAAAGTGAATCGGCGCGTGGAGTGGGCGGTATTCGTTTTCAGCGGAATCGAATGCTCGCATCGCGACGCGGCCGCTTGCTTCCGTCTTCAATAGACGTCGCGCGCGTAACGTTTCGTGGATCGCAGGGCTTGAACATAGACGGCGGCCTCGGCGGGAGATTTTTGGCCGGCGCGCTCGATCAGAGTGTGAAGCGCAGCGTCGACGTCCTTGGCCATGCGGGCGGCATCACCGCAGACGTAGAAATGGGCGCCCGCTTCGAGCCAGGCATACAGTTCGGTGGCTTGCTCGAGCATGCGGTGCTGCACGTAGATTTTTTCCGCCTGGTCGCGGGAGAAGGCGGTGTCGAGGCGCGTGAGCACGCCCTCGCCCAGGAGATGGGTGAGTTCGTCGCGATACAGGAAATCGGTCGCGGCGCGCTGGTCGCCGAAGAAGAGCCAGTTGGGCCCGGTCGCACCCGTGGCTTTTCGTTCGTGTAGAAACGCGCGAAAGGGCGCGATTCCGGTGCCGGGACCGACCATGATCATGGCAGTGGCGCCGTTGACCGGCGGCCGGAACGCGGGGTTGGAATGAACGAA
>JBBQEG010000027.1:0-24802 GCA_038320495.1 Opitutales bacterium
GTTGGTGCGAGCCATTGGGCCCACCCTGGAAGCTTTTGGAGTGAGCGCGGCGTTAACGGATGCTCGATTGGCCGTGTTCCAGAGCGATCGCCTGATCGCGACGAATGAAGGTTGGGGTCGCGGCAGCGACGGGGTGCAGTCCTCCGATGCGGTCGTGCAGATGACCGCGGCATTCGATCGGGCCGGTGCGTTTCGGCTCTTGGATGAGTCGAGCCGCGATTCTGCACTCGTCCTCGCGGTTGAGCCAGGTGCTTATACGGTTCGGGTGAAGAGCGGCAATGGAACCCCGGGGATGACGCTCCTCGAAGTTTACGATCTTCCTTAAAGACCGCGGGCGAACAGGCCCGGCTGGTTACCAAAGATTCCGCTTGCTCCGGCGGTCGAGAGGCATTGTGTGCGGCTTGCCTGTAGGGGTGTCCTCCGCGGAGGACTGAGATTGCGGTGCGCTCGGCCGCTCGACCCTTCGAACCTGAACGGATCATGCCGACGAAGGAAACAGCAGGCGCTGCGTTGAGCGCCGTGGGGTGCGACGTGGCGCCCCTTCTGCCGGGAGTCTGTTTCGGGTTGGGCCTCACCAACATGAAACTCCTGCCACGAATTGCCTTTCAACTCGCCGCGCTCACTGCGGCTCACGTCGCCCACGCGCAAACCGCGGTGGTTGCCGCGACGGCTTTGCCGACGGGATCCGGCTCGCTTACCTCGCCTCCGCTTACCTTGGAGGAATTGCGGGTCACGGCGGATCTGTGGGAATCGCCGCTGGCTCGGATCCCGGCGAGTGTGAGCGTCTTCGACGAGCAAGTGCTTCGAGCCGGCGCGGTGCGGAACTTCGGAGATCTGACCGATCAGATTCCGAATCTTACATGGAGCGGAGGAACATCCCGCCCTCGTTACTTCCAGATCCGCGGGATTGGGGAGAATTCCCATTATGAAGGAGAGACGCCCGATTCCACGGTGCGTTTCCTCGTGGATGATCTCGATTTCACCGGACTCGGGACGCTGGGAAGTACGTTTGACGTCCGCCAGGTTGAGGTCCTGCGTGGACCGCAAGCAGGAGCGTTTGGGGCCAATGCCGCCGGTGGCGTGGTGCGATTGGTTACGCAGGAGCCGACGCCCTTTTGGACTGGTCAAGTGGAAGCTACGGTGGGCGAAGATGCGTTACGTTCCGGCGGATTCGCGATCGGCGGTCCACTTCGGGCGGCGAAACCCGAGCAGTTCATGGCACGACTTGCTGTGCAGCAATTGACGAGTGATGGCTTTCGTCACAACGCCACCCTGAACCGCGCCACGAATGCGCGTGATGAGCTGGGCGCCCGCCTTCGGCTCACGCTCAATCCGGCGCCGGCGTGGCGGTGGGACGGCGGGTTGCTCTACTCTGACGTGAACAACGGCTTTGATGAATTCGCGCTGGATAATAACGGACGCACCACGTTCAGCGACCAGCCCGGACGCGATGAACAACGCTCGTTTGCCGGCAGCCTGCGTGGGCGCTACACCGGGTTCGCCGGCGTGCGGATCTCGTCGATCACGAGCGCCAGCTGGGTGGATTCGCTCTATAGTTATGATGATGACTGGACGGCGGCGTCCTATCAGGGATTCAGCGTTGTCCGGCGCGATCGCGACGTATTCAGCCAGGAACTACGGTTCGATTCCGCGCTGACCCGCGCGGCTCTCGGGTGGATTGATCGCTGGACGCTGGGTGCTTTCTTTTCGAATACGGAAGAATCGAGTGTTTATACCAATGAGGATCCGGGTAACGTGCGGGGCCTGCGGACCCGCTATGATGCGAAGCACGTCGCGGTGTTTGGTCAGATCGCGCATGATCTGAGTGCACGCACGCGGTTGACGCTCGGGCTCCGCGCCGAACAGCTCGACCTTACGGGAAGCGGCACGCGGACGCGTTTTCGCGCGAGTCGGGGGGCGTTCGACCCGGAGGTTTCGTTCCGGCCGGCCTTTGATGATACGGTGCTGGGTGGAAAAATCGCATTGGAGCACGAGCTCACAAGTCACACCGTCGCTTTCGCCTCCATCACCCGCGGTTACAAAGGTGGCGGCATCAATGTGGATGCTCGCATTAATCCGGTTTTGGATCCGCTCACCTATGACACGGAGTATTTATGGAGCTACGAAGTGGGTTTGCGCGGCCACTGGCTGGATCAGCGCCTTTCAGCTGAATTTACGGCGTTTCAAATGCAGCGGCGTGACGCCCAGGTGAGGGATTCGGCGGGCTTTGGGGGGAGTTATCGCTTTTTCACTGCGAACGCCCGGCGCGCCGAGGTCACTGGGCTGGAAGCTTCGGCGGCGTATGCGCTCACTCGCGAATGGTCGATTCACGGTTCGCTTGGGCTCATGGACTCGTTCCTGGATACGTTTGTCCTGACGAATGGCAACGCCGGCGGTGGTCGCCGGCTCGCGAATACGCCGCCGCACGGTTACACCTTGGGGACGCGGTATCGCGCGGCGTCGGGCTGGTTTGGTCAAGTGGAGTGGGTTGGGCGTGCCGAACAGTTTGACTCCAACAACCATGATGAAGCGCGACGTGCCTTCGATCTTGCGAACGGCAGTATTGGCTATGCATGGGGGGCCTGGAGCGTGACACTTTGGGGCCGGAATTTGTTCAACGAGCGCTATGAAAAACGCGTGTTCTTCTTTGGGAATGAGGACCCGGATTACCTCACTACGCGTTATGAGGCGCGGGCCGATCCACAGCAGTTCGGCGTCACCGCCTCATATCGTTTCTGAGCCGGCGACCCGCCAGTGGGACTCGCGTCATCATGCGGGGCACCGACGGCGTTGCCCTGCCAAGTGATAAGCCCAGCGATGTGGTGCCCGGGACCGGACTCGAACCGGTACTTCCTTTCGAAAATTCGATTTTAAGTCGAAAGCGTCTACCATTCCGCCACCCGGGCAACCCATCGACCCGATCTTTACCATCGGGGCCGCGGGCAAATCGAGCAGAATGTCCGCGACTGTTTCCTGTCAGACCGGCGTGCCTCTCGGTGGTGGCGTCTCAATTGAGCCCGGGGTCCACTGCACCTCTGACAAATGGTCCTTGCCGGGATTTCGGCGGGTGGGCACGGTGCCGGTGGTGAAAATCGGATTTCTCGGCGGGAGCTTTGATCCCGTCCATTTCGGCCATCTGCTCGCCGCCCAAGATGCTTACGAGCAGCATCGGCTTGACCGGCTCATTCTGGTGCCGGCCGCGCAAGCTCCGCTGAAGCCCAACGAGGTGCAGTCGTCTTCCGAGGATCGATTGGCCATGCTGCGGCTGGCGGTCGAATGGGATCACCGGTTCGAAGTCTCCGATGTCGAGCTGAGACGCGGCGGGATGAGTTACACCATCGATTCCGCCCGGTATTTTCGCGCCCTGTACCCCGACGATGACTTGTACTGGGTGATCGGCGGCGATCAGCTACCGAAACTTCACCTCTGGAAAGACATTGCCGAACTCGCTCGTATCGTTGAATTCATTTTTCTGGAGCGACCGGGTTACACCGTTCGGCCCACTGCCGAAATCCCGGGACTGCGCCTTCACCGCTGTGATGGGCACCTGCTGGCGATCAGTTCGACCGAGCTAAGGGAGCGCACCCGCCGAAATCTATCCCTCGACTATTTTGTCCCGCATAAGGCGATCATTTACATCAAAGAACACTCCCTGTACCGTGAACCCAATGAGATCGAAGAAGAACGACGTGTTGAAAATCGTGCAGACGTGCTGTCGAGCACTCGACGAAAAGAAAGCCGGTGATTTAACCGTCCTGGATGTTTCGGCGCAGTCGTCGATCACTGACTACCTCGTGCTCGCGACGGCAACGTCCGAGCCTCATCTCCGCGCCCTGCGCGTGGAACTCGAAAAGGCCCTCGATGCCGATCAGGTTCACCTCGTTGGCATCGAGGCGAAGCAGGAAAGTGGCTGGCTGGTGATCGACGCGTTTGAAGTCATGGTGCATCTCTTCCTATCCGAGAAGCGCGACCTCTATGGTTTGGAGCGCTTGTGGCGGGATGCCACCGAGGTGCCGAAGGCAAAGTTTCTCCCGTCCGCCAAGGCCCCGGCCAGGAAGGCTCCAGCCAAAAAAGGGCCGGCGAAGAACACCCTCAAGACGTCCGCCAGGACAAAGGCCAAGGCGGCGCCTAAAACGAAACCGAAGTCGGTCCAGCCGCGCGTTAATATAGCGAAAAAGACGCCCGCGAAGCGTTCACGGACAGCGAAATAAATACGGTGTATATGAGGCACTTACCCTAGGGGTTAACCCTTAGCGGGATGTGGACATTTCCCGTTGCAAGCGACTGCGTGCGACCCATCGTCCCGGTCACTGCTCGCATTTGAGCGTTTATTATCCTGTATTATCCGTCCGAAGTCCGAGGTCTCACTATGAACAATTCACACTACTCCAAGAAGGGGTTCACGCTCGTCGAAATCATGATTGTGGTCGTCATCATTGGCCTGCTGGCCGCGATGGCGATTCCTGCTTTTCAGAAGGTCCGCGTTGCTTCGCAAGATAAGGCGGTATTGAACAATGCCCGACAACTGGCCGCCGCTTCCGATCAATATTATCTCGAGAATGGAGCGACCTATGCCGGCACCGCCAATCTCATCGGCGCGACTAATTACGTCAAAGCACTCAACACTGTCGCGAACGAGGCGTACCCCGCTTTTTATACTCAAGGCATCACGATTACCATTGGCGGCGTGGCGAGCGCCCGCACGATCACCTACGCGCCCTGAGTTTATCAAAATCACGTTAATCCCTGGCTGCTCCATCGTGGACAGCCTTCCTGAGGACGAATATACCGTTTGATTCGGCTGGGATAGAGATCCCGCCGGCGTCTCTAGGGCATCAAGGTCAAGACCTTCATGTGAAAAGTTCGCACTTTGGAAACGAGGAACCGAAATAATGCCATCATCTCAAAAACGCGCGCACGGGTTTACGCTCGTGGAGATCATGATTGTGGTCGTGATCATTGGCCTGCTGGCAACGTTGGCGCTGCCGGCTTTTCAGAAGGTCCGCAGTTCCACCCAGGACAAGGCGGTGTTGAACAACGCCCGACAACTGGCCTCGGCGGCCGACCAGTACTTCTTTGAATTCGGCGCCACGTATGCCGCTTCGGATAGTCTGGTCGGCGCCACCAACTACGTGAAGGTCTTGGGAACAGTCGCACGAGAGGTCTATCCCGCATACTTCACGCAGGGCATCACCATCACAATCGGCGGTGTCGCCGGTGCGCGAACCATCACCTACGCACCCTGATTCGCTCGCGGTCGAGCCTTTAGGCTGTCAAACCGCCCACTCCGGTGGGCGGTTTTTTTATCGCCAGTAAAATAGAGCTGCGTGTAGCAAGGTCGCTTGCCGTTCTCCGCGTTGAAATTTTCATGCGTTCCATGTTTCCCGAGGTGATTCGCAGCTTCGCCTCCGACCGCCGTTGCTGGCTGCTCGCGCTGACCGCGCTGCTCGCGATTGTCCTGGCGTTCGTTTCGGTGCCCGACCAACTCGCCATTACCGTGGTTTCCCGGGCTGGTTTCTGGTTCGTGCTGGTCGCGTTTGCGCTCTGGCTGTGGTCGCTCTGGCGTAGCTTTGCCCCGGACCTGCGCGCAATGCGGGTCTCAACCTTCGACTGGGTATCGGTCGCCATTGTCGTAGTTGGCGGTTGCATCCTGCTCGCGCACGAGAGGTTCGGATTCAAAATCGTGATGGACGAGTTGATGCTGCTTGGCACGTCGATGAGCATGCATCTCGACAAAACGGTGCTCACGCCCGTGCGCGGTAATGATATTCAAGGAGCGTTCGTGATCGTCGACGGGATTGTCGACAAACGGCCGTTGTTTTTCCCTTTCCTGGTTTCGCTCATCCATGATCTGACCGGATACCGCCCGGAGAATCCGTTCGTTCTGAACTCCGCTCTCACTTTTGTATTTCTTGGGCTTGTATTCGCCGTCGGCCGGATGGTCGCCAGCCGTGCGGCGGGTTGGATCGCGGTCGTGTTGTTTGTCGGTTTGCCGTTGCTGGGTCATAATAGCACCGGGGCGGGATTCGAATTGCTCAATTTGGTCATGATCCTGGCCACGCTCTTGCTCGCGGCTCGGTATGTGGAAAAACGCGACGGCCATACCCTTACCGCACTGTGCTTCTCCGGCTTGCTCATGGCACAAGTGCGCTACGAGTCCTGCATTTTCCTCCTTCCCCTGGCGCTCACGGTAGTCTGGGTGTGGGCTCGTGACGGTACGGCGACGCTTCCCTGGCCGGTCATCTTTGCTCCCCTCCTCATGGTGCACTATCCGCTGCATCACCGCATCTTCGATATTCGTGCCTCCTCCTGGGAAATGGCCAGCAAGCCCGGCTACTCGAAACCCTTCGCGCTCGACTATGTGCCCGAAAACGTGGTGCACGCACTCCAGTTTTTATTCGCCCCGGCCTCGGATCAACCCAACTCCATCGTGCTTTCAGCCTTGGGTGTAATCGCGGTCCCGTTTTTTCTGCTGCTCGTCATCAAGCGTATCCCAAAGCTCTCGACAGAGCCTCCGATCAACGTGGCCATGACCCTTTTCGCCTTTGGATTCGCGGCGCAACTTGCGCTCATGATGTGCTACTTCTGGGGCAAGTTCGACGATCCAGTCATCCGCCGGCTCAGTTTGCCCACGCATCTTGGCATGGTGTTGGCCGTGGTCGCCGTTCTCCCTCAGTTCTCGAAGCCCGCCGTCATCCGATCGCTCCTCGTTGTGGCGGTGGTGGGCCTGTTGGCCCGCAGCGTCCCTTCCATGGCCGCCCATGCGTATAGTCAGGAATATCTGCCAGGTCGGGAGACCGCCTGGCGGCGCGAGTTTATCAAGGCGCAGCCGCAGTCCGATTATCTGATGATCGACAACGACTCCCCGCTTTGGATCGCGCATCGCGTTTCGGCGACCCCGACCGTGGCGGCGGTGAAACGACGCGAGGACATTACGTTCCATCTGCGCAACCGGACATTCTCGAACGTGTATGTTTTTCAGCGGCTGACCATCGACCCTGATACTGGGGTAAAAACGCTACGAGAAGGCGATGATCTCGGTCCGGAATTTGTCCTCGAACCCGTGATCGAACAGCGACTTCAGCTGTTGACGATTTCGCGCATCAGCCGGGTCACCGCGATCATCCATGAGAACGAAACAATCTCGCGCTCGCCGGTGGCACTCGTCGAGGTGCGGAAAAGCCGCGCTGAAATTGAAGAGGCGCGACAGCTGTTTCTGCAGTCGTATATGAAGCAGCTGCCCTGACGGACGTCTGCGCATGATCTCGCAGCTACGTACTCTGCTTGGTTCCCGGAATTCGCGGGTCCGGCTGTTGAGCTTCGGGGTGATAGGTCTGGCGGCCTTTTTAATCGGGTTTGTGCTGGTCCCTCCGCCAACGATCGAGCGTCTAATCATTCATTGCGGCTATTACTACATCCTCGGGGTGTTTGCTGCGTTTGTAGTGTATGCATTCCGGGTGGCCCAGCCCCACCCGGTCAGCATTGTGGCCAGGCTGCGGAATGCCGGTGGGATCGGTGCGGCCGTCATCGCCGGAACGGGCTTTGCGCTTTGGTCCGACTCTTTTGCGCACAAAGTGCTGTTTGACGAATACGTTCTACAGGGCACGGCCTGGCACATGCACGCGACCAAAGAGGTCGCCACTCCGATGCGCGCTTACGACTTCGCCGGCACCTGGCTGGCGATCGATACGTTCCTGGATAAGCGTCCGTATTTTTTTGCGTTTCTCCTCTCGCTATTGCATGATCTCACTGGTTTCCGACTGCAGAACGTTTATATACTGAATGGGGCCCTGACTGGTTTGACCCTGGGCGTCGTCGCGTGGCTGGTGCACGCCCTGACGCGTCGCGCGGCTGCGGCAGTGCTCAGCGTCGCCTTGCTGGCCACGCTGCCGGTGTTTGGCCAGAATGCGACGGGCGCCAGCATGGAGCTGCACAATCTGGCGATGATCGCCGTCGTGATGGTTTGTACCGTTTTGTATTTACGCGCGCCCGATTCAGATCGGCTGGCGTTGTTGATCTTTGGAGCGGTGTTGCTGGCGCAGTGCCGCTATGAATCCGTTATATTTGTTCTTCCGGTGGCGTGGATCATTGTGGTGGGCTGGTTGAAGGCGAAGCAGCTCCTTTTGCCGTGGCCCGCGTTGATCGCGCCCCTCCTGCTCGTGCCGTATGCCTGGCACGACCGGTTCGTCGGTTCCAAACCCATTCTCTGGCAGCTCCGGGAAGGAGAGTCGGCCCGATTCGGCTGGCAATATCTCGCGGGTAACCTCGAGGGCGCGCGGAGTTTCTTTTTTAGTATTACCCCGGTGCAACCGAGCTCGCTGGGTTTGAGCCTCCTCGGAATTGGCGCCCTGATTTGGGTGATGATCCGGTTCATCCAGCGCTGGCGCTCTGGGCCTTCCGCCGGGGCCCTTTCGCCCGGCGTTCTCGTCATGGCCGCGTTTGGTCTCACCATCGCCGCGAATCTCGGCATCCTGATGTTTTATTATTGGAGCCGGCTCGATGACTTCGTTACCGCCCGGTTCGCGCTCCCGTTCTACCTGCTGCTCGCGGTGCTGGTCGGTTGGACGGTGCACTCGCTGGAGCGTCGTCGCATTCCCGCTGTACGGCTGGCATCGGCGGTTCTCGTGGCGTGGATGCTCGTCATTGGCGCGCCCGCTTACGCCCGGCGGCTCTATACCCAACACAATCTGGTGATGCACGAAATCGAGTGGGAGCTGCAGCAGGCCTCCGGCTGGGCTCGTCCTCCGCTGGTGATTACCAACAAGGCCACCATGCCTTTTCTGCTCCACCGTATCCCCGCTGTAAATACGGCGGCTGCGCGAACTCGCGGAGCAGAGATCATGTGGCACTTGCAGCAGGGCACGTTTCCCGAGGTGATTGTCATGCAGGTGCTGCGGCCCACGTCGGCCGCAGGGGACGTCGGCGTCGATCCCGATGATGTACTGCCCGACACGTTCCGCCTCGAGCCCCTGGCGCGAAAGCGCTTTGGTGCGCGCTGGATTCAGATCAGCCGGTTGCTGACAATCGACGAAGTCAGCCCGGTCACTTCACGGGAGCAGTGACGGGGCTGCGCCGGGTGAAGGCGGCTTCGATCGCATTATGCCACTGCGTGGCGGACCCTCCGACCGCCGCCTCGAGTTCCGCAGCGCTGAGGCGATAGACATGAATGGAATGGCCAATGGTCGCTTCCGGCCGGCGGACGCGCAAGTAGTGGCAAAGGCGGGAAAACCGCAGCATCTCAAATCGCGCCCACGCCGCCCGCCAGCGCTCGGCGGGCATCTCTTCCATCAAGCGTACCCGGCGCGCCGGGTCGTCCCGATAGGCGAAAAAGGCCGGCTCAAGGCTGCGAACTTGCTGGTATTCCCTTTCCAACTCGGCTGTCCAATCTCCACGCACTCGACTATATACATGCTGTAGCATCGTCACGCTGATCGCATAAATGCCGGGCGTAAAGGCATGCCACGGCCGCGGTGGCCCCACTTCCGGGAGAGTCGGCAGCGCGGTCACAGTTAGCCCTTCGAAGCCTGGGCTCCCGGTTCCGAAATAGCTTAGGAACACTTTTTCGCCTGGAGCATTCGTCTCGAGCCATTGTTTCAGCCCAGGCAGGTCTTGCCCCCAGTCGAGCGAGCTGTCCACCAGGTGCCGCCAGCCATGGGCCGGCCCCCCGACTACTTGATTGAAGTAGGCGAGATAGTGCGGTCGGATAATGGTTGATTCCACGATATGCCAGCCGCTCAAGACTAAGACCCCGGCAGCAGCCAGCGGCGTTCGGAAACTCAGCCAGCGTCCGGCCCAGCCCGCCGCAATGAATAACGCCGGATAGGTCGGGAGGATATGCCGGTGGCCAATATTGAGATGGCTGGCGAGGGACGTGATCCAATATACAATAAACAATACCAGCAGCGGAGTGAACGGAAGTAGATCGTCCCGCAGTCGCGTTCCGATGGGGCGTCGCGTGCGGATGGCGGAGATCGCGAGGCCGAGCAGGAGGAGGATAAACGGCAGGGTGGTCTTGATCAGAAAGGCCCACGGGAAAAAAGAAACCCAGCCCGTAACACTGTACTCGCCACTCATAAACGCGCCGCGTGCGCGCGAAAACTGCAGGACGAAGGATAGTCCGTAGAGCCACGCTTCCGGCAGGACCCGCCATTCGCGGAGCCAATAGATGACTTTGGCAGGAAAGCCGATTCCATTGAGGACGAAGCCCCAGCCATGGTT
Source organism: Opitutales bacterium (assembly GCA_038320495.1). Lineage (GTDB taxonomy): Bacteria > Verrucomicrobiota > Verrucomicrobiia > Opitutales > Opitutaceae > ER46. The sequence continues at coordinate 10,219 of JBBQEG010000027.1, forward strand.
GAATACAGCGCCCTCGGCGAATTCCGGGGCGAAGGCGCTGAAACGAAAGCCGAAGAATAACCAGATGATGGCCACGCTCACGATGGCGTGGACGCCGAGGCTGCGCCCGACGCGGAGCAGCGGGCATCGCCAGCCGGTTCGCGTCGACTCCGACCAGATCCACACGGCTCCGATCAGCACCAGCATCGGCGGCAGCAGGACCGCGGAGAATTTGGCCACCATCGAAACACCGAGCATCACCGCGCTCAACGTCGCCCAAAGCGGCCCCGGTCGCCGCAAGTGACACCACCAACTGCCCACGGCGGCAACGAAGCAGAACGTCATCACCACATCGGAGGTCGCCAGCGCCCCATGCGCCAGGAACGCCGGACAAAAGGCCATCAGCCCGCCGGAAATGAATGCTCCCATCCAGCCAAAGAGGGCGCGGGACCAGAAGAACACGACGAGCACCAAGGCGGCGCTGACCAGCGCGATCATTGCCCGACCGAGAAATAGTTTCTCCCCTGCGGACAGACCTTGTTCATAGAAGAACGTGTTCCCGTACACCCAGATGTCGGCGGTTTTCCAGCTCTCATCGGTGGCCGGCGGTAGCGGCGCCGCACTCAGCGTTAACGGCAACGAGGCCAGTCGTTGGGGTAGATTTCCATTCTCCGGCTGCAGCCGGAAATCGCCGCGGACGTTGTACGCCTGCCCTGCCGTGAGATGAGCGATCTCGTCGGCCGTCATGCTTTTATCCGCTGTCGCCGTCACCGCCAGAATCGCGTGTAACAGCGCCAGCAGCACGCCAAGCGCCCCGAGAAATGAAGTGGAAAAGCGGTCAGCTGGGCGAAGCACCCGGCGACGTTGAACAACTCCGCGCCGCGAAACAACGTCGCGCTGAAATCGAACGCGTGACGCTTCGCTCCGGGAAAACCAATGCTGGGCCGCGCCGCGCAGGTGAGGTGCCCGCGTTGTCCTTACATGTCGACCCGGAGCTTGAATTTGGCGAAGGAGCCGACACACAAGAGTTCTCAGACCGTATGGACGCCGCCGAATACGCCAACATTGCCGCCCTCGAGGCGGAGCATTGGTATTATGCCGGCAAGCGCGAGTTTGTGCGCCAATGGATCGAGCGGGTTCGACCGCCGTCGCCGACGGATGTGCTGCTCGACTGCGGTGCGGGCACCGGACGCTTCGCCGAAGAAATGCAGGCGCGGTGCCGCGTCATGGTTCTGGATGATCATGAAGAGTCGCTTCGGATTCTGCGCACGCGCTTTCGGGATGACCAGATTCTGAGCCTCGCGGGCGATCGCGTGCCATTACCCGATGATGCCTTGGAGTATGTCACCGCGCTGGATGTATTGGAACACGTACCGGATGATGCGGCGGTGGTGCAGGGATTTCATCGCCTGTTGAAACCCGGTGGGCTCGCGGTTGTGACGGTGCCGGCCAGCATGGCGCTGTGGAGTGATTGGGATGTCGCCCTCCATCATTTTCGCCGTTATAATCGGCCGCAGCTTCGCGCGCTTTTTCCCGCGGCAGACTGGGACGTGGTGCATGTCAACTATACCAATGTACTCGTGTATCCCGCGGTTTGGTGCGTGCGGAAATGGCGGGCGTTCCGCGGACCCGCACCGGTGCCGACACGTGCAAACGGCGCTGCGGTCCGGAGTGAGGATAAGATTCCATCGCCTTGGCTGAATCGTCTTCTACGCACGACGTTTGTGGGGATGGCGCGGAGCCGGATGCCGTATCCGTTTGGCGTGAGTTTACTTCTCGTCGCGCGGCGCCGCGGTTGACGTCGCCTCGCGTGCGAGGGCACGGCGCAAGTCGGCACGATTTGGCACGCCGCGTTCGACACGGGCGCGGAGTAGCGAGCGCGTTTATGTAAGGGCTCTACTGCTGCAGTCGCCCCGTCGTGATGATGTTGCCGTCGACAGTGCGCAGAACGATCACGGCGCCTGGGAACGGCGCGGGTCTTTCGCCGCGCTCATAGTAGAGCGAAATCAGCGCCGGTTGCTCGATCGCGAAGGGCCAACTCTGGCCGGCGGGCGCTCCGGCGGCCGCGCCGCGAATGGTTAGCGGCGTGACTTCGACCCGTGTGTTGGTGGCGTCGAGTCGCAACACCAAGGACCCCGCTCCTTCGCCGCTCACGATCTCCACGCGGGAGATCACACTATGGGGCGGCAGCAGCACTGGCATCTGCAGTAAAGTGTTGGGCTTGAAGTTTGCTTCCGGGGAGGCCGCGGCATCGGTCGCCCGGGTGAGAATCTCACCGAGCATGAAAGGTGTAATGCTTCGTCCGCTCCGCACCCGGAACTCATAGTCATCGATGGTGAAGGCGACCTCGAAGCGCTGATCAATATAGTCCCGCAATGGCCCGCGTGGCGTCAGACCCCGTCCCGTGAGAAACCGGATATGCTCCCGATGAGCGATCACGACGGCGCGAGGCTGAGCCTCGAGTGCGCGAATGATTTCGTTCTGTTGGACCTCGTTGAGCAGCGAAAACCAATGCGTCACGTTCGTGAGGGTCGGGGTCGGAACGCCACTCCAGAGATTGAAGCTGAACATCCCGGGAAACGAGAACAGCACGTCGGCATGGGCGGCCGCATTGACGACGAGCGTGCGCAGGGTGGCCGTGAAAGGCGCCGGCAGTCGCAGTGTTTCCGCGCCTGGCAGCCTCAGGTCCTCGTCGTCCTGATAACGCGCGGCGATGCCCGTGAATTTCCACACCATCACTCCCGCGAAAACGATTAGTCCGATTTTTCCGACGAGCGCACTCACGCGGAGGTCACGTGTCGTCGCGATCCCTTTCGACGCAGCCGCGGACGCTGCCAACCGCGACCTCGCGGCCGAGGGCTGGAGGCGTTGGCTCAGCCATACCGCGGCCTCCCACCCGCCCATCGCCGCCAGCGGCAGCGCGAGCAGCGTTCCCCATGCGATCTGGCTGCCCGGAACGGGAAACACATGCAGGCATTGTCCAAGCAACAGTAAGCCCAACCACGCGCGAGCGGGGGACTGAGATGCGTTTTCCGTCGCGAGAGGCCACAGGAACAGCCATAGGCACGGCAGGGCCCAGGCAAATGTCAGATAGTCCGGGCTCACCATCGGGTAGCGCGCGAGGTTCCACGCGAGGGCTCCGGCGGCGACCAGGCGCAATCCCGCGATCAGGGTGTCGACCATCAGCGGTTCACGCCGATGCCAGAAGCGAGCCACCAGCGCGAGTGCGAGCGACAAAAATGCCACCGCCATGATCCCCGAGGGCCAGAGATAGCGCAAACTGAACGACACCGGATGGCGCAGGGGGGCGAGCAGGATTCCATCGAGCAAATCACCCAGTGCGGTGCCTCGCGCCATGACGACTCCCAGCACGACGAGCACTGTGCCAAAGCCCGTCGCGAGGGCCGCACCCGCGTCCGCCCAGCCCGTTCGTGGTGCGGCGGTGCGGGCGATGGCTGCAATCACTGCGATGGCGGAACAGGCAAAAATCACGGCGAAATTCTGGACCCAGGGAACGCCGAGTAGAGGGCGCATCAGCCCCAGCGGCAGTACGATTGCGGCCAGCGGAAGGATCCAGCGCGCGAGGCGAACCACGCGTGAATCGGTGTGATGCAAGGCCCACCAGGCGATGGCCGCGCACGCGACGAAGGCCCCGATGTTGATCTTGGTGAGGGCCAGGAGCGCGGTTACGATCCCGACGCCAATGGCCCACGCCCGTATCCGATTCGCGGAGACCAAGTGACACCCGGCGACCGCCAGCCCGACGGTGAGGGCGACAATCAGTCCGCCCGGGTGCGAGGGTTCACTCGCCAGCACCCAGAGATAGACAAACGTCGCGGCCAGCACTGCGAGTTGCAGCGCGAGACTGCGAGTCGCTTTACCCACCAGCGCGGCACAACCGAGAGCCGCCCCGGCCCAGATTGCCAGGGTGAAAAATCGTCCCGCCGTGTGCGTGAGCGGGAATCCGGCGAGGCTCAGAAGTTGATACAACGCAAACGGGAACGGCCCGTACTGGGTATAGACTTTATCGTAGAGCGCCCCGTGTTCGATGAACGCGCGATATGAGGTGAGGACATAGCCCTCATCGTCGTAAAACATGAAGACACTGAACATCACGCCATAGGCAGCGTAGAGCAGCAGGGCCGTGGTCAGCCCGATAATGGCCGTTCCCGCCCACGGCGGGGCGGATCGCGGGAGGCGCTCAATCACGCGTGGAAGCCGGTGCCGCAACGCGGGTGGCATTCGGTGATTTCACAATATAGTTGACGAGCACGACGTGCCAGCGCACCTCCTGGCGCGCGTCGAACAGGCGCGCGAGCCGCTGACAAAGTTCAGGCAGCACGGCTTGTTCGTTGAAGATCGGAGTAACGATGGTGACGGCGGGGAGGCCCACGGTGCGAAGGAGAGCCGCAGCGCGCGGCGCAAGCAATGTCGTTTCTAAGGTTGCGGAACCGATGGCGTAGCCTGTGTCGGTGTCGGACTGGAACGGGTGTGGATAACCCAAAAGGGGAGGCGAATCTCTTGAGTGAAATCGGGCAGCAGCGCCATGACGAAGGGATGGGTCATGACTGACGGATACACGACGGCTTGGAAGTCGGGCGGCAAGTGACGCCGAAAATCCGGTTCGCGGATGCCGTGATTCGCCAGATACCGCGTCGCCACGCCGTCCTCCGTATGCCACAGGCGACCATTAGCATAAAAGGTAAGCACCGGATTTTGCGGAAACCAAAGTTTTCCGGGTTGGGTGGCGAAGAGCGCCTCCGCCGCAGCGTATTGCCCGGTCAGTGGCCGCGGGTGGATTCGAAAAAGATCTTCCCGCCTAAGCAAAAGGCCGGCGACCACGACGAGCGTGACGCGCAGCGCAGTCCGTGTCCCGTGATCCTGCGCGAACAGCAAAAGAAGGCCGGCGGGCAGCAGGTAATCCCACGAGTGCAGAAGATTGGTGTCGCCGCCAATTTTGAAGAACCCAATAAGTCCGATGGGCAACATGACTGCGGCCGCGAGCGTCGCGACCTGGAAAAACCGGCCACTCTCTTTCCCGCGGTCCGGCCAGAGGCCGCGTTGCCAGAGCGCCCATAAACCCAGCGCTGGTATCAGGATTTGTGTGACGAGTGCCGCGGGACGCTGTATCAACCGCGGCTTGAACTCCGCCCAAGGCAGGTTGCCCGGAATTTCCACGAGATTGAACCAGAGATTTGCAAAGCCGAACGCCGCCACGAACACGCCTAAGGCCACGAAACCGAAGAGTGCCACCCAGGCAACATACCGGAAAGCGGTCGCCTTCCCGCTCGCCATCACGAGATAAATCACCTGCCCGAGCACGAGAAACAAAGCGATCTGCTTGGACCACACCGCGATTGCGGTGAGTGCGGCGGCGGCTGCAAGGGTGAGGCCGGACGGAAAGCGCGGCCGCGCGAGCAACCACGAGGCCAGCAGGCCGGCAGCGATCGCCGCATGATCGGCGACTTGGAGGACGAGGTTCGGCCGAGGGATGAAGAGAATCGCAACGAGCAGCGCGAGGAACGGAATCGCGAGTCGGCGCGCGCGCAGTTCGGACGAAGCGAAGAAGATCAGCGCCAGTGGTCCGATAACTACGGCGGCGTTGATCAGCGAGGCGCTTTGCAGCGCGGCAAGCGCAGTCGGCGCGAACGTGGCCGGCAGGTTTACCAAGATCCCCACCGGGCCGTAAATCCAGGTGGAGAGCGGACCACCGCCCGGCGGCGGATACGGATCGATGCCGTGGCGCAGCGCGAAGGCGGGCGCCAGCCGCAGGTCGTTCCACGCATAGACCGGAAACTCGCACCACGCCGCCCAGAGGCAACCCGCGACCCCCATGCCGCTCGCCACCAGGAACAGTGCGAGCTGCCATTCTGGCATGAACGAAGATCGGAGGGACGGAGAATCGCTTGGCGGCCGCATGGTCAGTTGGACGTTCTGACCTCCGCAATTACGGTGCCGTCCGGACTTCGGACATAGAAGACCGGATTGGCTTCACGGTGGGCGCTCTGCTTGAACCGTAGGGAAACGGCGGCGAGGCCAGACATGGGTACCGGAAAATTGGAGACGGTCGTCGGCGAGCGGGCGCGGCCCGATCGATCGATCGCGGTGACGCTCACCGAACCAGTCAGACTGCGGCCGGCAGGATCCCGGTTCGGCGGAGCGTCGAGGTCGCGCGCTTCGATCGAGCCGATCGGCACGGTGCTCGCGATTTGAAAGGCGAGTTCGGTGTCGTAGCCGTTTCCATCATTCTTAGCCAAGGGTGTGAGCGCCGCGATGCCCAGCGGCGAAACCATGCGCCCTTTTCGAATCATGAAGGCGAAGCCGTCCAGGCGAAACACCGGGGCGAAATGACTGAAGATATAATCCCGCAAGGCGCCCTGTATCGGCACGTTGATTTGCTGAGTTAAATCCACCAGGCGTTCCTCCACGATGATGCACGCGTTCTCCGCTGCTTCGAGAGCCGCAACTATTTCCTTCTGTTCACCGGTGTTGAGCAGGGTGAACCAAACTGTGGTGTTCTTCCGGGTCGGAGTCGGCAATCCCGTCCAAACATTAAAGCTGAACATTCCCGGAAGCGAAAAAAGCATATCCGCGTGGATCACGGCGTTGAGCGCCAGAATCCGATACGCGGTGCGTTGCGCCTCCGGCAAATGGAGCAGTTCGGCTCCCGGCAGTGCCAGTGCGGCCCGCTCGCTATAGTTACGCTGAAAGTCTAGCGCCGTCGCGGTGGTCTTGGCGGCAACGATGCCCAGCAAGGCAACCGATCCAATCCAGCCGATGGCGGGTCGCTGCCAGAAAGCGCCCAACTCGCCGGCGGCAAGCCAGCGGCGCACGTCGTGTAATCCGAGTCCGATCAGCGGCACAACGAGAAACGTTCCCCACACTTCCTGGATGCCGCCAATGGGAAACGCTTGTAGGAACTGGAGCAATACCATCAGCGCCACCAGTCCTCGCAATCGGTTCGAGCTCGGGGATGACTCGATCCGGCGGAGGGGGATCACCCAGGTCCAGAGGAACGGCACAATATAGCTGAAAACTGCACCAATCACCCGCGCGTGCATCAGCAGTGCGAACGCCACGAGCAGCGCCGCAAACTGGGCACCGCGAAGAGCCACGATGAGCTTGTCAGCGGCTTCGGGCGATGGGCGTCGCGCGAGCCATTGCACCATCGCTGCAAGCAAGAGCGAGCTGATCGCCGCAAATACAGTGCCCGGTCGCCAGTCGACCGCATAGGAATAGCTGGAGGAATGTCGTAACGGCTCGAGCACGATGCCATCCAGCAAGCCGGTTGGCGTCGTGCCGCGCAGCAGCGTCACCCCCAGCACTGCCAGTGCAACGGCCCCGCCGGCTGCTACAAGCCAGCCCAGATCGCGCGTGCGGATGAGACCTTCACCTCGAATGGCGGAAACGACCGTGATCGATCCCACCCCGAAAACGAACAGGTAAATACCCACCCACCCTTCGTCCCAGCGGCTCTGCATCAGGGTTGCTCCGGCGACGAGCAAGAGGGGTGGAACCGCGAAAACCGCGGTCCGCCGTAGCCAGTTGGCCGAGGCGTGGAGCAGTCCCCACGATCCGAGTGCAATCAGGTAGAACACACCGACGTTAACCTTTATCAATGTCAGAAAAGCGCCGATCGCCCCGACCATCATTGCCGCCCGGTGCCACGAATCGGAATCGGCCCACCGATCCAGTGCATACATCGAGCCAGCGAGGAGAAAGATGAGAAGAGTCCCGGGATGAAACGCCTCATCCGGCGTGAAGTGCAGATAGAGAAACGTGGTCGCAAGGGTGAATGCGGTGAGCGAGGTGGATCGGCTTTGCCGCCACACCAATCTGCCGCAGATCAGCGCGGTTCCAAGCCAAAGCCCCAGTGTCAGCAGTCGGGCTATGGTGTGATTCAAGGGAGTTCCCATCACCTGCTGCACCAGATCCGTCAGCACGTAGAACGCGGGTCCGTATTGAGAGTAGACGGAGTCATACAGCCTGCCGTGCTGCCAGTTTTCCCGGGCGGAGATGAGAATATAGCCCTCGTCGTCGTAACCCGCGAAATAGGAGAACAGCATCCAGAATCCAATTACGCCCAACGCAGCGCTGAGAGCGGCGATGACGGCGACGTTGAAGATGCGGGAGAACATGAAGGTCACGCGCTCGGCCATTGCCCGGCGGTGAATCGCCGCTGCCCAGGGCTCTTTCCGACCCGGCGTTGGAGTGCTCGCCGGCTCATAACGGAAGGGCTTTCTGACGTCGGTCCGCCCGACTGAGCGCAAGTGCGGCCAGTGCTCCCAGAAGGAGCAGGATCATCATGGGGCGGCCGCCAAAATGGTCGCCGAGAAAAGTGAAATGAAACACTCGTTTTCCGTTCAGGTTGACCATCGTGGCCGGTGAATAGCGGGTACTGGCATCGACGAGGGCAGTGGTCGGACTCAACCAGTACTCGAGCAGAAACCCTTGGATGCTGAACTGGAGTGCAATCCCCAGCGTGAAGTCGACGACGGCTCCTCCCATCAGAAGCCAGCGCCAGGATCGACCGAGCGATTCCCACGCGGCGGCGAGGAAGGCGAGCCCCAGAAGTACCAGAGGTTGCAGGCAAATGTGGGCCAGTCCCCACTCCCCACGACCGCCATGGACCGCCACGCCCAGAAGACTGATCGAGATGATAAACGCGGACCAAAAGCGGCGCTGCGTGGAGCTCACCGCGCGGCGGTTGCGGAAGAGCTTAATCAAAATCACCAACCACGCGACACTGCCAAAAGCAAAGATCAGGTTGGTTTGAAAGAGATTGAAAAACCAGTCGCGCCACCAGCCCCACGGACTCGCTTGTGCGATCCAGCCCGGTTCAATCCAGCGGAAAAAATGGGGCACGATCGTATCGCGAATATTGAGCACCATGGCCCAGAGCTGCGCGGCTGCCGTGGGCGCCTGATCGGTGATGCTCGGGTTATTGAGCAACGTTCCGCGTCCGCCATAGGTCGTGAGAGCCCATGCGAACCAGGGGGCGAGTGTAAGGGTGCCGATCCCGGCGGACGCCGCGGTGGTTTGCCACCATTGCCTTTCCCTTCGCCGGTGCCATCCGAAAACAAGCCACGCGACCACGAGCACGAGGGCGTACGGGGCCGCGGAGTAGTGGGTGAGGATCGCGGCTCCCAGATTTGCGGCTACCAACGGTCTCGCTGGCGCTGGTTCGTCGGAATCGTGGGCGCGGAGAAACCAATAGAGCGCGGCGAGCGTGAATACCGTCGCGGGCAGTTTAGTCCAGGCGAACGTGGCGTTCTGAACGAAAAGCGGGCTCACCATCAGGAAGAGCGCGAGCACCCGGACAGAGTGAGCTGAGCCGAACCGCCGCGCCAGAAGCGCGGCCGGGAGGAAGGTGAGGCTGCCTACCACCGTCATGCCGAGCTGATAGTGGACAAAGTCGTTTCTCGTGATGAACATGAACGCGCCGACCACGATGTTGGCCAGTGGCGGACGCGAGGTGACCGGGTCGAAGCCGTTGAAGAGGAGATGAGGTGAGAGCCGTTCGAGAAAAAAGACCGCCCGCTGCCAGTGACCAAACCAATCGCCGACCCAATTACCGCCGGAATAACTCAGCACCAGCGCAAGCCATCCGATGCACCAACTCGTCACCAGCCCCTGAGTGATCACAAGGTCGCGGAATTCGGCGTCCGCCCATGCCTGCCGGAGTGAAGGAATGCTGAACGCCAATGCGACCGCCGCGATGGCGGGCAGTGCGCGCAAAACGCCGACGGGCAGATCGAACACGTAAACCGACCAGGCAAAGAGAAAGATAAAGAGCAGGGAGAACGCGGTGCTGGCGATGAGTTGCTCGGGGACGGAACAACGCAGCCGGGCGGCCAGGGGCCAGCCCATTGCGGTGGAAAGCACGAGGAACAGAAGGGCGCTGCCGATGGTGTCAGCAATCATCGGACACGAAGGGTGTGCTGAAGACCCGAAGCCTGATAAAAGGTGGGGGTGCGACCAACCTGGAGCCGCTGGGTGTTTCCATCATATCAGGGATGAACTCCCGTCGCGGGCGAGTCGACTGCCGGGACTGCGTTGCTCGTCGTCGGCGCGTACAAGTCATAGAGGATCGATCCGGGCATTCGGACGATGGGCTCGGTAGCGAGAAGGGCCTGAAAAAAAGCATAACGCGGGAGCTGGTGCGCATTGATGCTATTATCGGACGAAAGCAGGATGAACCGTACGCCAAGAGACGGCGTGCACCCCGTTTCCTGACCGGAGTCCGCCGATATGATGGGGCCAGAGGGGATTACCGGTGCGGAGGGCGTTGCGCGCGTACGACGGCGCGGCGACGAGGGTGAACGCGTTCAGAAATTTCAGGCGGCCCCGGCGGTCGACGGATGGGCGGGCGAGCGCGCGGGGCCCCAGGCCGACGAAGACGAGTCCGTACTCGCGTGCGAGGTCGCCCACGCCGGCGCGCAGGCTCAAACGGGTGAAGGGGATATCCAACGCGTCGAGCACCAGCACGAGATTGAAAAGGATCGCGGCCGATCCCAAGAATGCCCCGAGCGCCCCAGCTGTGGTTCCGAGCGCACGGTTCAACAGCCAGCCCGGCCCGAACAGTCCGAGTCCAAGCAAAAGCCAGGAAATCAAATTATGCACGAGCATCAGCCTCCGGGGCTCGAAGGATCATCAGAGGCAGGGAAAGGGGACGGGCGCAGCGGGGTGGTGCAGCTGACACCGGAGAAGCAGGGGCGACTGCCTAACGGGGTGGGCGTCACGCCAGGCGATCGCATCAGCGCAGCAAGTTGTATTTGAAAATCGCCCACAACGCGCGGAAGCCGTCGCGCCAGCCGATCTTTTTTCCCTCCGCGTAGGTCCGGCCGTAGTAGCTGATACCGACCTCATAGATCGCGATATCCAGTTTGGAGATTTTGGCGGTGATCTCCGGTTCGAACCCGAAGCGGTTCTCCTCAATTTTAATCTTCTGAATGATCTCGCGCCGGAAAACCTTATAGCAGGTTTCCATATCGGTCAGGTTGAGATTGGTCGCCATGTTCGAGAGCAGCGTCAGCAGCTTGTTGCCGACCATGTGCCAGAAATAGACGACGCGGTGCGGCTGGCCGCCTTGGAAGCGGGATCCGAAGACCACATCGGCGCGGCCGTCGATGATGGGCTTGAGCAGGTTGGGGTATTCCTGCGGGTCATATTCGAGGTCGGCGTCCTGGATGATGACGGCGTCGCCGGTGGCCGCTTGAATGCCCGTGCGGAGGGCGGCGCCCTTGCCCTGATTGACCTCGTGGTAGATGATTTTGTCGACCAAGGGAGTGATCTGGGTGCGGAGAATGTCACGGGTGCCATCGCGGGAGCAGTCGTCGACGATGATGATTTCCTTGTCGGCGACGGGTGCCGCGCGGACACGATCGACGATCAGGCGAATCGTTTTCGCTTCGTTGTAGCAGGGGATGACGACGGAGAGTTTCATGCGGGACCAGGCGACATTTAGGGGTGGGTCAGCAACGGACGGAAGTTTTTTCCGTGACCCGGAAAGGGCTGCGTCGTGCCGCCTTGGTCCGAACACGACCCTCTCAGCAGTTGGCGAGGATTGACTGACTTTTACGGCGGAGGCCGTTGACCGCCACCGGATGCCTCCCCCAACCTGAGCTAAATTGTCATCCTTCATACGCGACATGGTTGGGCGCTCGGGGTTGGCGCCGGCCGCGGTGCAGAACCTCGGATGGTTGATAATGGAGCGACTCGTGCGTCTGGTCTTCAACTTCGGTGTGGGAACCATCGTGGCGCGTTATTTGGGTCCGGCGCAGTTTGGCACCCTGAATTACGCGCTCGCTCTCGTCGCCATCGGCCTGGCGATCAGCGAAGCCGGGGTGGAGGCGTTCGTGAAACGAGAGTTAATTCGTGAGCCCGAAGCAGCCGGAATCGTGCTTGCGGCAGCGTGGCGCCTGCGTCTCATGGCGGGTGGGCTCTGCTATGCGGTTTCCCTGGTCTGGTCAGCGTGGGGAGAGGCGGATCCGGTCGCGTCCGGGCTACTGGCTATCCTGGGTTTGCTGCTGTTTCAGCCCGCCCTCGCCGTATCTGATCTATGGCTTCACGCGCGTTTGCAGGCCCGCCTAGCCACCCGGGTCAAGGTGGTCGCGCTGCTGCTTGGCGCCGTCGGACGAATTCTTCTCGTAGTTTATGACGCACCATTGTTCGCGTTCGCGATCGTTGCGGTCGTCGAGGCGATTGTCGCGGTCCTGTTACTCAACAGGATTGCGCGCGTTGCCGGCTTTCCGCGGACGGCCGGGGTTGTCTCGCCCGATGCGATGAGGCGCTTGTGGACCGACTCGTGGCCCTTGCTGGTCTCCGGGATCACCGTGGTGCTGTATCTGCGGATTGACGTGGTGATGCTTCGCGAATTGGGCGGCGAGGCGGCGGCGGGAACTTACGCAGCCGCGGTGCGACTTTCAGAACTGGCCTCGTTTCTTCCGGTGGCCATTGTCACTAGCTTCCTGCCAGGTTTGCTCGCATCGCGGGCGGCGGGGATGGATGCCTACCGGAACGCGTTGCAGCGGTTGTTCGATCTTAATGCTGGGGTGGCCTATGGGATTGCAATCCCGATGGTGCTGCTTGCACCGTGGATTGTGCACCTGGCCTACGGTCCGACGTTTTCCGCCGCCGCCACCGTCCTCGCGGTGCATGGAGGGACGTTGATGTGGGCGGCGCTTGGCGTGGTGCGCGGACAGTTTTGCGTCAACGAGGGGTTGACCCGGTTTCACCTCCTGGCGACGTCGGCCGGGGCGGTCTGTAATGTGCTTCTCAACCTCCTGCTGATTCCCCGGTATGGCGCCGTGGGTGCCGCTTGGGGAACTCTCATGGCGCAGGGACTGGCGGCCTGGCTCTCGTCATTTTTTTACCGGCCCGTGCGGGGCTGCGCAGTAATGCAGACACGCGCACTCTTTATCCCATTGCGCTTGTTGCGGCTGCTTGCAGCATGGCGCTGAAAATCTGGCCCTGTTGAATCCGACGTTCAAATACGCGCTCAAACGTGTGCGCCGCCGCCTTGCCGAAGTCGTGGGGATCGAGCGGTATTCTCATCTGGCGCTCAACGACCTGGATCGAAAGCTCGCGCAGTATCTGCCGCGGCGCGACGGGTTCTTCATCGAGGCGGGCGCGAATGACGGCCTGGCGCAAAGCAACACGTATTACTTCGAACGAATTCGGGGCTGGCGGGGAATTCTCATCGAGCCCGTTCCGGAGCTTTGTGCGCGCTGCCAGCGCGAGCGGCCTGGCTCGAAGGTCGTGCAAGCGGCACTCGTGTCTCCGGATTATCCGCACGCGGACCTGGAAATGCAGTATGCCGGCCTGATGTCCGTGGCCGAAAATGCGTTTGATAATACCCAGGCGCGGCTCCGGCACGTGGAGCGTGGCCTGCAGCAGCGCGGGGTGGGTGCGACCTATTCGATTCGCGTGCCGGTGCGAACTCTCAGCGCGATCATCAACAGCGAAGCGGACGGGCGCGAAATCGATCTGCTGAGCCTCGACGTCGAAGGGGCGGAATTGCAGGCGCTCGCGGGCCTCGACGTCGCGAGTCATGCACCTCGTTTCATCTGCGTGGAGGCGCGAGATCCCGCTGCCATCGCCGCCATCCTCGGGTCGCGTTATGACGTTGCCGGCGTTTTGTCCGACAACGGTGAACATCAGGACATTCTCTTTCGCCGCCGATGAACCTGCGGGATACCTGGGCAGCCAATGTCTATCGCTTCGTAGCCCGGCCCATCCGTGCGGCGGCGGCGGCCCGGAGGATCCTGGCGGCGTTTGGTTACTGGCGGAGTGCCCGTCGCCGCGAGGCGGTGGACGGAAGTGGCCGCGCCACCCCGTGGTTTACGTATCCAGCAATTGAGTATCTCGAGCAGTTTGATTTTCGGTCCAAATCCGTCTTCGAATTCGGATCGGGGAATTCGACGCTCTTCTGGTGCGAGCGCGCCTTGCGGGTGACCAGCGTGGAGAACAGTCCCGCCTGGTACGACCGCATCCGTCTCCGAATGCCCGACAACGGAGCGCTGCACCTTGTTGCCGAGCCGCTTCAGTACTCCCGTTTTCTGTCCGAACAGGAGGAGATGTTTGACGTGATTGTCGTCGATGGAATCGAGCGCCGGGAGTGCTGCGTCGAGGCGGTGCGGAAGCTTCGGCCCGGCGGAATGATCATCCTCGACAATGTCGACTGGCATCAACACTCGGCAGCCGTGCTGCAAACGGCGGGATTGCTTGGGGTGGAATTCTTCGGATTCGGACCAATCAACGATTACACCTGGTGCACGGCGGTGTTTTTTCACCGCGAATTCGATATTCCCCGGCGGCTTGATCACCGAGTGGCGCATGGCATCGGCGGCCTGCAGCAGGAGGAGGTCCGCGCCTGATGTTGATCCCGGTTGTGCTCTTTGCCTACGCCCGCCCGGGGCATCTCGTGCGCGTGCTGGCGTGCCTGCGCGAAAATTGCGTCCCGATGATCTATGCGTTTGCGGATGGAGCGAAAGGCACTGGCGATTCGGAGCGGGTCGCTGAATCCCGGTCGCTGCTGCGCGCGATCGACTGGTGTGAGGTGCGGCTCACGGAGCGGCCCGAGAATCTCGGGCTTGGCCGCAAC
>JBBQEG010000028.1:0-24378 GCA_038320495.1 Opitutales bacterium
GGTTAGGTCTTCTTCATCTGCGCGCGAACGACGCTGTCCTCTTCTTTGTCCACTGGAATGCGCATGCCGTAGAAGCTGCGATGGACGAAGACGAGGGCGACGATGAAGATGATCGCACCGAGCGACTGCCGCGTGAGTGGCTCCATCTTCACGGCGATTTCCACCGCCAGCAAACCGAAGAGTGTGGTGAACTTGATGACGGGATTGAGCGAAACCGAGGACGTATCCTTGAAAGGATCTCCGACCGTATCGCCGACCACGGTGGCCGCATGCAGGGCGGTGTTTTTCATCTTCAGTTCCACCTCGACGATTTTCTTCGCGTTGTCCCACGCTCCACCGGCATTGGCCATGAAGATGGCTTGGAAGAGTCCGAAGAACGCGATTCCAATGAGGTATCCAATAAAGAAGAACGGATCGAAAAACGCGAGAGACAGGCTGAAGCTGAAGATGACAATGAAGATATTTATCATCCCTTTCTGCGCGTATTGCGTACAGATGCGAACGACTTCCTTGGACGCTTCGGTGGCGGCCGTGGTCGCGTCGAGTTTCATATTCTCCTTGATATAGACGACGGCACGGTAGGCGCCGGTGACGACGGCCTGGGTGCTGGCGCCGGTGAACCAATAGACGACGGCGCCGCCCATCAAGAGGCCCATGATCGCCTCCGGGTGCACGAGCGAGAGTTTCTCGATCGTATCCGGATAAAGGGCACGCAGCATCATGATAATGCCGAAGACCATGGTCGTGGCGCCGACCACCGCCGTGCCAATGAGCACGGGTTTGGCGGTGGCCTTGAAGGTGTTGCCGGCACCGTCTCCTTTCTCGAGCTGGTGCTTGGCGAAGGCAAAATCGGGCTTGAAGCCGAAATCGCGTTCGATCTCTGCACTGATGCCGGGACGCCCTTCGATTTGGGAAAGTTCGAAGACGGATTGCGCGTTGTCCGTGACCGGTCCGAACGAATCGACGGCGATGGTCACCGGCCCCATCCCCAAAAACCCGAACGCCACCAGACCGAAGGCGAAGATCGGTGCGGCGAAACGGAAGTCCACCGGCATCATGATTTGGACCGCGGCGTTGCTCGAAAAATAATACGCTCCGAACATCAGCGCGAGAATGCACAGGCCGGTCCAGAAAGCGGAGAAGTTACCCGCAACGAGGCCCGAAAGAATATTGAGCGATGCGCCGCCCTGGCGCGACGACGTGACGATCTCCTTGACGTGGCGGCTCTCCGTGGAAGTAAAGATTTTAGTGAACTCCGGGATCAGGGCGCCCGCGATCGTGCCGAGTGAAATGATGGTCGCGAGCACCCACCACAGGCCTTCGCTGCCGGCGAGATCAGCGAGCAGGAAGTAGCTCGCCACATAGGTGACGGCGATCGACACGATCGACGTGATCCACACCAGATTGGTCAGCGGGTGTTCGAGATTGAAATCGCGTGCTTCACCCCAGACCGAGCGACTGACGAAGTCGTTGATCCAGTAGCTGCCGAGCGATGTAAGGATCATAAGGATACGCATCGCGAACAACCAGACGATCAGCACCGCACCCAAGGCGGGCGTGGTCGCGAGCGCGAGAGCGATAAACGCAATCAAGGCGACGCCGGTAACCCCATACGTTTCAAAGCCGTCAGCGGTGGGCCCAACCGAGTCACCGGCATTGTCGCCGGTACAGTCGGCGATCACGCCCGGATTGCGGGGATCATCCTCGGGCAGGTTAAAGACAATCTTCATCAGATCCGCGCCGATGTCGGCAATCTTGGTGAAAATGCCGCCGCAGATCCGCAGGGCCGATGCTCCGAGCGATTCCCCAATCGCGAATCCGATGAAGCAGGGACCGGCCAGGTCACTGGGGAGAAACGCGAGAATACAAATCATGAAGAACAGCTCGGTCGACACGAGCAGCAGGCCCACGCTCATGCCGGATTTCAGCGGGATCAGCAGCGTGGCCAGGGCGTTGCCCTGCAGCGCGGAGAAGGCTGCGCGGGAATTGGCTACGGTGTTAATACGAATGCCGAACCATGCCACCCCATAGCTCCCCAAAATCCCGACGATCGACGAAAGCAGGATAACGGTAACGCCGCCGGCTCCCATGGGCGAGAGCACGGCGAAGTAGTACCCCATGCAGATCGCGATCAGAATCCACAAAACGGCGAGAAACTTCCCCTGTTGGAAAAGATAGGTTTTACAGGTTTCCCAGATTAGCTGCGAGACCGCCGCCATCGCAGCGTGGACGGGGAGCTTGCGGGTTTGCAGATATTGGATCCAACCGTAGATTGCTCCGATCAGGCACACGCCGAGGCCGAGTAGCAGGACGGTCATCCCGGACATCGCGCCGTTGAAGAATGAGACCTGAGAAAGATCGGGGATCTGAATGTTGGCTTCGCTGGCCTGGAGCGCGGAGGGTATGACCGTCGCCGCGGCAGCAGCGCCCCTTTTGAGGGAGTATTTCATGGGCATTGAAGAGGAGAGAAACGGCGGCCGAAATCAGGGGTCGGATTCGGTCCACCTTTGGGGTGGTTAAGACTCCGATTTTCTGACACGTAAGAGCGGTGCCTGCCAGTCAATACTGAGAGCCCAGGGCGCCCTAAGACCGCGCTTCCTACGAGGCTGGAATAATACCTATGAAAACCTCCGGAAAATCTCCGATGCGTGGGGATGCGGCCGGGTGGTGGTACCGTGGCGGCAATTCGCACCGATGCTGACCTGTCACTTGCGGTGAGCGCGCTCTCAACACCGCGGCCACCGTATTATCCCCCGGTTCCGGCATCTTCTTCTGACACCGGAGGCGGGGGGCGGCGCTTCGCGGGATGACCGAGCTTAAAGCCCGTCGTATAAAGAAAATCGAGTACGAGCCCGAGAACGATCCCGCACAAGGTTCCGCCAATGAACAGCGCGATCACGGTACTGCCGAACCCGGACGTCCAATCGAGCTGCGCAGGCAGTGCTTCCGAAGGCGAGATCTCAATCAGTACGGAATCTTGAACGAGTGCGGGCGACGCTTTTTCGGGGACCAAACCCGTGGTGGTCATGATGGAACGTCCAACCCGATACGTCACATAGTAAATCGGCGCCGCCGTGAGCGGGTTCGTGATAAACTGGAGCGCACCGGTCACCATGAAGTTGGCGCGTAAAATCAGGGCCAAGGCAAAAGCCAGCACCAGCTGGATGCCCAGCGTCGGCCAGAGGCAGACGATGGATCCAATGTAGATCGCCGGACGGACGTGAGCCGGCTTGAACGACCAGAGATAGGCCCGGCGGCGGGCGCTGGCCGCGAAACGTCCAACAAACGGATAACGGTGAAACATGGCCCGTCTGGGCGCAAAACGAAGCAGCCACTTCAACCGACGCGTTTGCGCGTGACGGGCTTTGCGTTGTGGATCGTGGCGGGACATCAAAAAGGAGAAAGGACGGCAATGGACGTTTTTCGGCGGCGGGCAAGCTCGCGTCTGACGTCACGTAACATGGCAACGGCCCCAAGGGAAATTCGCAATCGCGCGGGAACGATTAGGGCGAGCAACTCGGTGACGGGCGGGAAGTCCGGCCTGACGAGGGAGAAGTTTGCTCTTGTTTTGGGTCGGAGATAAGGATGCCGGTGCGCGTTGAAGAGCTGTATCGGCGTCCGTCCGGCTTCACTGGAGAACCTTTTTGAAAGCCTCTTTGATTCGCGCCGAAAATCTGCCGGATCCCGGTCACCCATCTCTTGCTCCATTGCGTCTTAGCGATGATCCGTCCCCTTGTACTTCTTATGATCGTGTCTCTTAGAATCGCTCTCGTGTTCCTCGGCCGGTCGATTGCGCTCCGTCTGGCCCTGACGATGGGCGCGGTCGCGGTTTTTGGCGCCCCGTCAGGGGCGGCCGATCGTCCGAATATTCTTTGGATAACGTGCGAGGACTCCAATCCGCACTTGGGCAGTTACGGCGACACGTTTGCCGTCACTCCGCAGCTTGACGCCTTTGCCCGTACGAGCGTACGCTACACCCAGGCGTTCGCCTACACCGGAGCCTGCTCCCCGAGCCGGTCATGCCTGATCACCGGCGTTTACCCGCTGCGTCTTGGAACGCACCAGATGCGTTCGAACATTCCGCTGCCTCGCGAAATCAAGGGTTTCCCGGAGTATCTCCGCCGCGCGGGCTACTTCACCTCGAACAACGTGAAGCAGGACTACAATTTCGTCGCGCCGAGCGGCATGTGGGATGAGTCGACCAACCAGGCGCACTGGCGCAAGCGCTCCCCGGGCCAGCCATTCTTTTCCGTGTTCAACCTGATGGTGACGCACCAGAGCCAGATTTTCGCGGACGAAGCGCGCTATCAGAAGAATACGCAGCGCCTCACGCCCGAGCAACGCCGCGATCGCACCAAGGTCCCCGTTCCTTCGATTCATCCCGATACGCCTGAGTTTCGCGAGGAATGGGCGCGCCATTACGAAAACGTCACCGCCATGGATTATCAGGTGGCGGACGTGCTCGCCCAACTCAATGAGGACGGACTCGCCGAAAACACCATCGTGTTCTTCTTTTCCGATCACGGCACAGGGATGCCCGGGATAAAAATGTGGGCGTGGGGCGCGAGTTTGCAGGTGCCGTTATTGATTCGTTTTCCGCCGAAATGGCAGCACCTCGCCCCGGCGCAACCGGGTGGAACGACGGATCAGCTGGTGAGCTTCGTGGACTTTGCCCCGACCGTATTGAGCCTCGCGGGCGTGGACTTGCCGGCCTACCTGCAGGGGTTCGCGTTTCTCGGCGGGAAAGCGGGCCCCTCCCGTGATCTGATCTTCGGCGGCAAAGACCGGCAAAGCGAGACTTCGGACACGATCCGCTACGTCCGCGACCACCGTTTTCAATACCTGCGCAACTTCCAGCCGCACCTGCCGTACGGCCAATACATGAGTTACAACTGGCAGGCCGCCAGTATGCAGGCGTGGGAGCGATTGCATCTGGAAGGGAAACTCATGGGTGCACCCGCGCGTTTCTTTGCTCCCCGAAAAGCGACGGAGGAACTCTACGACGTTCATCGTGACCCCTGGCAGGTGCACAACTTGGCGGCCGATCCCGCTTATGCCGGCGAACTCCGGCGTCTTCGTGCCGCCTTGAACGCACAGATGCACGCCGCCGGCGATCTCGGTTTGCTGCCCGAACGCGAAATGCATGTGCGCTCTGCGGGGACGACGCCTTATGCGATCGCCCACGACCCCAGCCTGAACCCGCTGAATGAACTGCACCGCGCGGCCGATCTGGCCAATCAGATGGATCCACGCCACGTCGACGCGCTGATTGGTCTGTTGCGCGCCAAGGACTCGGCGGTCCGCTGGTGGGGCGCGCTCGGCCTGGTGGCGCTCCGCGAAGAAGCGGCGCCGGCGAAGTCCGCGCTCATCGCGGCGTTGAACGACTCGTCGCCGGACGTGCGTATCGCCACCGCGGAGACGCTGGCTCATCTCGACGCTTTCGATCTCGCGCGGCCCGTGCTGGAGGCGGCCTTGCGCCAGGATGATGTCTTCACACGACTCGCCGCGCTCAATGTCGCGTTGCGCCTCGGGACCATGGCACGCCCCCTTCTGCCCGCCATCCGGCAGGCCAGGATCACCGTTCCGGCCCATAAAGACACGGCCGATTACGTGGGCCGCATGGTCGACTATCTTCCAGGCCGGATTGGCGAATCGCTCTGATACACTATTCCGGTCGATGCGCCGCCCCCCCCGACCGAACCTCGCGGCGGAATCCCAAGCAAGCTCCCCGCTTGCCGAGTGGACCCGTCTCGGCTTTGGTGGGCGTTTCATGATTTCCCTCCATGAAGGCAAAGGTTCAAAAGTTAAGAAGCCGCTTGAACGGGTGTTCACGCTGCGGCTCAACATCATAGCTTGTGAACCACGGATCTGGCGCCGCTTTGTCGTGCGGGAATCGATGTGGTTATCCCGGTTGCACGACAGCATTCAGATCGCGTTCGACTGGTTCGATTACCAGACACACGCCTTCAGCCTTGATGATCTGCGATTTGGCAACCCCTTGAAACGAGAGGAACTCACAATCGAGGACGATCGGGACATCACATTAGGGGACTTGGATTTGGAGCATCGCGAACGGTTTACCTACGGATACCACTTCGGCGACGGCTGGCAGGTCGGCATCAAGGTGGAGAAAACCGGGAGCGTGGAAAAGGGCTTTTATTATCCGTCCTGTGTCGCCGGTGAGCTCGCGGGGCCGCCGGAGGATTGCGGCGGGGTCGAGGCGTTTCACGACATGCTCGCGTGCATCAAAGAGCCGCATACCGAACTCGGACGCGAATGGCTGGAATGGCTCGGTCCCGATTACAAGCCCGACACTTGCGATTTGGAAAAGATCAACAAGACGTTGAAGAAACTCGGGAAGTAGGATCGCCCGGAGTGAAACAGACATTCTTGTCTGTCATCTGCCTTTCGTTCGATCCCGAACAGGCAGGAATGCCTGTATCACGCTCGACCGCGAAGCTGACTCGCTCCGCGAGGCGTTCAAGGTGCCAGAGGCGGCGCCGCCGCGGGTGCCGCCGGAAAGAAGGGGGCAATAACGTCGATAATCGGTCGCAGCAGCGCCGGTTCGGTCCGCGTATGCGTCCAATGCAGGACCAGCATAGCGAGGATCAGCATCAGGAAGAACAGGACCAAGGCCGGATTGATGCTCCGCAGGAACCGGTAGAAACTCAGCGTCATCATCACCGCGAAGAACCCACACAATATCGTGAGGAAATGATGCTCCACGAAGAGGAGCTTCACCTGCCGCCACAGGGGGTCGACCGCCTTTACCAAAGGAGATAGGTCGATGTTCATAACAGACGGAGCGTGCAGACTAAAACGTGAAGGCGAATGGAAGTGCTGAGATCGAGGATGGCGCCGACGTCTCACCGGCGCGCCACTAGGTGCGAGCTCAACGCAGCATCCTCTGACTTCGACCTCCCTCAAGTCCGCTCAAGCTCACGGCGGCGCCTTCACGTTTATTTAGCGGCGCCCGCCGGGATCGTCCCGGCCAGGACGGTCACCATCTTTTCCGGGTTAACGGTGCGCTTGATCGCCCGATTCACTTCGGAGGCCGTCAGGGCCTGGATGCGACGCGGATAGTCATCCACCCACTCCGGCCCATAACCACGCAGGACCGCATTGAGCAGCGCTCCAGCCAACCCGTTGGTCGTCGATAATGCCACTTTATAGGAACCGGTCAGCGTGACTTTGAACGTCGCAAGCTCCTCGGGCGTCAGCCCGTCGTTCGAAAACCGCCGCAGTTCGCGCAGGGTCGATTCAATGCCTTTATCGAGCAGCTCGGGAGCGAACGTAGCTCGGATGGCCCACGTGCCGTCCGCGTACGTGTCGGAGCTCAGGCTCGCGACGATTCCGTACGTCAGTCCTTCGCGGTTCCGAATGATATCGAGAAGCCGCGCCGAGAAAAATCCGCTGCCGAGCACCGCCGTACCCAGATTGAGCGCTTGATAGTCAGGATCTGCATAGCGGAGGCCGGACGGCTGGCCGATGACAAGGGACACGCTCGTCTTTCCCGGCATGTTGACCTTTTCGACCCGGCTCGCCGTCAGCGCTGGCGCTTTCTCAGCCAGAGGAATGGGGCGCCCACCCGTCCAGCCCGCAAACACGCTGCGCAGGGCCGTGTTGAGTGCGGCGTCGTCCACATCGCCGACCGCCACCAAATGCACTCCGGTGGGACCGTAGTGCGCGGCATGAAACGCCTTCACCTGCTCCAACGTGGTCGACTCGATTGCGGCGAGATACTCCTCGTGCGCAGGCGCACGATTGGGATGGCCCTCCGGAAATACGATCCGCTCAAACGCCCGCTGCGCCCGGAAATCCGTGTTCTCCATCGCCCGGAGATAACGACCCGCCATCTGTTTCTTTAACTTGGCAAACTCCTCCGGATCGAAGCGCGGAGTGCGGAGTTGTTCCGCCAGCAAGGAGAGCACGAGCGGCAAATCTTTGCGCAGGAACTTCGCGCTGAAGTTCAGCGTGTGCGAATCCGTGCCGAAATTCACCACCGCCCCCACCTGCTCAAGGGCCTCCGCCACCGCAAACTGGTCCCGCGCCACCGTGCCTTTGTCGAGCATGCCCGCGGTCAGATCCGCCAAGGCCGGGTTATCGGGCGGATTGAAAACATCCCCCGCCGCAATCACGCCGCGAAGAGTCACCACGTCCTGAATCGAAGTCTTCAAGGTCAACACATCGATGCCCCCGACATTCCGACGACTCACGCGCGGGGCCACCAAGGCACTCTCACTCCCCGACCCTGCGCCCGTGCCGCCTCCGACCGACGCCCCTCTGACGTCCCGCTGGGCCAACGGGCCGGCTTGGCCCGACGTCATAACCGGTGCGCCAAACTGCGGATCACGATAGTAATAAGGCCCCCGGAGCACCGCCGCCACCGCCTTCGCCGGGTCCGGCGCAACGCTGGCGTAGTTATTACTTGAATACTCGACAACCGGTCCGGGCGGCGCGACCACCACGGCTGGCTCGCTCCGCGGCGAAATCTGCGCCTGGCCGGGTTTTTCCTGCTGCGGGATAAACCAGCCGGTCGTGCTTTGGTCTTCATTGAGGTAGGCCTTGGCCACCCGGTTGACGTCCGCAACAGTCACGGCCTTCAACTGATCCAGAAGTTTATAATAGAGTGTCCAATCGCCCACTGCGATGGTCTCGTTGATCTGGCCGGCTTGGGCAAATGAGCCGTCGCGTTGATACGCTATGCTCGCGAGCAGTTTGTTGATCGAACGCTCCACTTCCGCGGCATCCACGCCTTGTTGTTTCACCTTCTCCACTTCAGCGATCAAGGCCTGTTCGACCTGCTGATGCGTGGTGCCGGGCGCGAGCATCGAACTCAAGTTGAAGAGCGTGTCGTCGTGAAAGAAACCCTTCGCGGCATCGGCACTGATCGCCAGGTTGGCGTCAATCAGGGCGCGGTAGAGGCGGCTAGTCTTGCCCTCACTCAGGATGGCCGCAAGCACCTCGAGTGCTGGATGATCGGCGTGGCGTGCATGGGGGACTTTATACGCAATTTGCACCACGCCCACTTCGCCCGGACGTTTCAATACCACGCGACGCGGCCCGGATTGCGGCGGCTCTTCCGTATAGACAACGGGAATAGGCTCCGGAGAACGTGGGATCTCACCGAAGTATTGCCTGATCAGGCGCAACGCCGCGTCCGGCTGGAAATCGCCAATAACGGTAATGGTGGCGTTATTCGGCCAATAATACGTGTCGTAAAATTCCCGCAGTTTCGCGATCGATACTTTCTCGATATCGGATCGCCAGCCAATCGTGGGATGATGATACGGATGCGCCATAATGGCGGCCGCATTGACTTCCTTGTCGAGCGCCGAACTCGGATCGTTCTCGTCGCGCTCGAATTCATTCCGCACCACCGTCATCTCCATCTGTCGGTCTTCCTCCCGCAATATCAAGTTGCGCATCCGATCGGCTTCGAGCCGCACCGCGAGTTCCAGGTGATCGCTCGGAAGGTTCTCGTAATAATTGGTGCGATCGAGCCACGTCGTGGCATTGTTGATCCCGCCCACCTTGTCCATCATCGTGTCGAAACCGCGACCATCGCTGGGATGAAAGTTCTTCGAGCCTTTAAACATGAGGTGCTCGAGCAGATGGGTCGCGCCCGTGGTCCCCGGCACTTCATTGCGCGAGCCGACTCGATACGTGACCATAAAGGTCAACACCGGCGCCGAGTGATCCTCGAGCAGCAGGACGTTGAGATCGTTGACCGGCATCCGGTACTCGGTCACGTCGCCCACGGATCTGACGAACGTGAACCCCTCCGGCACCGACTCCGCCGCCGGAAGGGCGCTGGCGACCGCGAGGACTGAAAGACTAAACAGAGAACGGAAAAAGCGTTTCATGGCGTGACGTGGGAGTAACCATGAACCTGACCCGCCCACGCGCCAAGTTGTTTGAAACGATTTGCTGAGGCCGAGGCAGGGTGAGACCACCGTGACAGGGCTACTCCTCCGGGATCGCCATTGGCCGTGCCTGCGCCAAAGGAGGCATGCGCTCCGCCATCAGCGCTCGCCCAGCGCTCACGCCCGACCGACCTGGGTCCAACGCGGGCGCAGCGGATGACAACGTGCTCCGATCAATCGAACTGCTGCTTCGGCTTCCACGTGCTGCGGTCGGCGAAGGTGGGCGTCACCGCGCCTTTTGCTTCGTGGGCTTTGCTCGAAAGCAAAACCGTCCGCCGGCGCGCGGTCTCCGGAGCCAGGGCCTGCGTCAGCAAGGCGAGCGCCTGCTCCTTCGTCAGCGAGTCGAGGGCCGCCAGCGTGGTCTGCTGGCGCTGCCAGTCCTGATCATAAGTAAACGCGCGGGCAAAAAACGCCTCCGCCTTGTCGCGAATCCCCTTGGGCTTTTCCTCAATCTGCGAACGGGCGCCGGCGATCAGCGTCTCCCACTCCTGATCGGGAAGCGCCGCCAATGCCGCCGGCAACGTGGCAATAAAGGTCTCCGCCCGCCGCTGCAGTTCGTCCGGCGCGTAACCACTCGATTGCACCACAAACGTGAAGTACCGCTGGCGCAGCGAGAACGAGGCCGCCGACCCGACAATATAGCCGAGTTGCTGCTTCGTGCGCAGCTCGGTGAAGAACGGCTCACTCACGAAATTCCCCAACACGACCGCGGCCGCCCGCGTTTCCGGCGAATCGTCAGGCAACAGATAATCCGCGATCATCGCCGAGTTCACTCCGGCAATCGGAGCGGTATCCACTACGTTTTGTGCAGCGCGGATCTGCAGGTGACGTCGACGCAGCAGTGACTCCGGCGCCACCGTCTGCGCGCCAATGCGCGCGGCAATGGCGCGCGTGGCCTCGATGGCGGCATCAGCCGAAAGATGCCCGTGCACCAGCGCCTCGAGTTTGCCGCGAGCGAGAAACGTTCCCGCAAAGGCCTGCACGTCGGCAAACGTGGCGGACTCGGTGCGCGCCAGGGTTTCGTTGGGCAGAAAATGGAACTCGCGGGTCAGCGCGTCGCGGCGGTCGCGCGCAAGCACGTACGCTTCGGTTTCATTATAGCTGCGAAGACTGCGCAGCGTGGCTTCCTTCAACGCCTCGAAGCGGGCCGGCGTGACCGTAAACGTACGCAGGTGATCGGCGATGTGATGAGCATAGCGAACAGCGGAGTCGCCGAAGCCGGTCACGCTTACCCGCAAGCCTTCCCAGGTGAGGTCGGTCGAAAACTCGATGCCGGCCAGAGCAGCATCGGCCGAGGCGGCTTCGAAAAATTCCCGGAGACAACTATCATAGAGCCGCATCAACGCCGAGGCATCCGCGCTCGCAATTGTTCGCACGGGCACGAAGCGGAAAATCATCGTCGTCTGCGGCCGGAGAAATTCGCTATCGCCCGCGTAAAACAAGTGCACCCCGGGCTCATCGATCAAGGGCAGCGGGCGTTCCGCCAGAAGCGCGGTGTCGCCCGGCATGAAACGATTGCTGCCCGGCAACGCGAACCCGGCGGTCGCCGCGGCCGCCGGCTGGGCGAGCGC
Source organism: Opitutales bacterium (assembly GCA_038320495.1). GTDB lineage: Bacteria > Verrucomicrobiota > Verrucomicrobiia > Opitutales > Opitutaceae > ER46. The sequence goes on from JBBQEG010000028.1 coordinate 11,498, forward strand.
CTGATACGCCGGCCCGGTGTCCTCACGATATGAATACGCCGTCTGGTAGATGCGCTCGTGCTTATCGGTCGGAACTCCCTTCGCCATCAGCGAGGTCAAGAGGTTGTCGGGCGTGAGCGCATTGAGAAGAGTTCGATACGCCGCTTCGTCGGGACGGCCCCAGACGGCGACCGCGCGCTCCGCCACTTCGAGGGGATAGAAGAGCGCCTGACTGGCCAGCGCGGTGACGAGGCTCATGCCTTCGCCCCGATCATTATAGGTTTCGTTGAGTTGGGCGATGCGCGCGCGATCCGCATAGAAGGCGGCGGGAAACGGCGACGCCCGCAGATGCGAAACGTAACCAAAGAACTGGGTGAGCACGTCGGCGTATTTTGTTTGTCCCTCGGGCGTGAGCGAGAGGTTGACCAGCAGCGATCCATAATTCCCCGTACGCTCCCAAACAGACGCGCTGAGGCTGTTGATCAGGCCATCGCGTTTGAGCTGCTCGACGAGCCCGCCGGGCCCCGGAAACGAGAGCAGTTGCGTGAGCAGTTCATCAGGCTTGCTCGCAAAGTGCGGGCGCGTCGCCGGCAGGACGAACTCGAGCGTGAGCTGGCGCAGCTCCTTCACCGGCTCGATCATGGCGAGGCGGAGCGCGGGCTTGCGAGGGAGGAAGCGCGCCTCGTGCACCACCGGCGGCACGTCGCGCCGCGGAATGGCGGCGAACATCTCGCGCGCGTGTTTCTCGAGCTCATCGAGCGAAGCACGCCCCGCAATGGCCAGCGCCATGCGATCCGCGGTATAATATTTTTCATAGAACGCACGCACCGCCTCAGGCGTGGCGCCGGCCAGCGTTTCCTTCGTGCCGGTGGAGAAACGACTCTCGCCACTGGCGGGATCGTAGAGTTCGCGGGAGACGCCGATGAGCCGGCGGAAATCGTTTTGCACATGGCGCATCGCCTCGTTGTGCACGGCGGTGACCTCGCGGCCCGTGAACTCCGGATTGAAGCGCGGCGCGATGAAGAATTGCGCGAAGCGATCAAGCGCGCCGGCAAGCGCATCATGCCGCACCTCGAAGTGATAGTTCGTATGATCGGTGGCGGCATAGGCGTTGTTCACGCCGCCGTTGGCTTTGATATAGCCACTATATTCACTCACGTCCGGATACTTCTCGGTCCCGAGAAAGAGCATATGCTCCAGGAAATGCGCCATACCCTCGCGATTGGCCGGATCGTCGATCTGGCCGACTCTAACCACGAGCGCCGCGCCCGACTTGTTGAACTTGGGATCGGAGACCAACAGCACGCGCAGGCCGTTATCGAGCACGAAGCGGCGAAACACCGCCTGGTCCGTCGGGGCCTTGATCGGTGGCGGCAAATCAGGAATCGAGTCGGTGGAGCTGGCAGCACCCGCAACCAGCGGGAGGAGAAACAGGATGAAACGAGGAAGAGCGGTGGAGATTTTCACGAGTGGGGGTGAAGGGGATGGAATTGCCTCTGAGTTTGTTGAAACCACGGGAAACGCCAACTCGATTGCGTCGAATCCGCATTTGAAACGCATGCCTCGGAAAGAACTAACCCGATGGGAAAGAAGCGGCTTCCCGGTGCAAAATTCAGAAAGAGTTGAGCTACGTGGTCCCGGAGGAACGACCAGTTTGATGTCGCATATGCGACATCAAACTGGTCGCTCCGGGACGACGGGCAAAACCACGCTCCGGTCTGGGGGCGACGTGGCGTTAGTCGGTCGGGAGGCCCCGAGGCGGCGAGGCGGCATGACGCGAAGAGATTTTCGCGGTGCTTGTCGCCGGTTCCCGCCGTGTCTTAGTTGCGCGCGATGCCTAAAATCCTCCTCGTTGCCGAAAAGCCCGCCGCCGGGCGCGACTTCGCCGCAGCGCTCACCGGCGGACACTTCAACGGGCAGGGACCGCATCGCGGCGCGATGGCGGACGGAACGGAACTCACGGTGGTATCGGCGCGAGGGCACCTGTTCGAATTGGCGAAACCCGAGACCTACGATCCGAAGTTCGGAAACTGGAACGTCCACGATTTGCCGATCACGCCGACAAAACCGTGGGAATTTATCGAGGAACCGCGGGCCGACGCGGGAAGTTTGCTCGAGGTGTTGCGCAGTGAGGCGAAGGCGCACGCGGGGTGCGAGATCGTCAACGGTTGCGACGCCGAGCGGGAAGGCGAAGTGATTTTTCGAAAAGCGCTGCGAGGCGTGAAGGCTCCGGCGGGCACGACCTACTCGCGCATGTGGGCGCAGACGATGGCGGTATCGGGACTGCAGGAGGCGTTCGCGGCGCGCGTGCCGCTGAAGGATTACGACGGTCTGGCGCAGGCAGGTTTCACGCGGGATCAGGCGGATTGGCTCGTCGGCATGAACATGACCGTTCTCGCGACCAAGACCTTGCCCCGTGGACGGGGCGACTGGAAAGTGTGGTCTATCGGCCGCGTGCAAACGCCGACGCTGGCCTTGATTGTCGCGCGTGATCTCCTGATCGAAAACTTCGTGCCCCAGAAGTTTTGGGAAGCCCATGGGACCTTTGGCGGACACGAGGCGAAGGCGGAATTGGATGCCTATGCGGCCGCGCCGGACCGGATAAAACTGCTGGGTGCGCCGGTGGTGAGTAGCGAGCGGGACAAGAAAGTTTTCTGGGACCGGGCGAAAGGTGATACCTTTGGGACGGCGGCGAAGGCACCGCCTACATACAAGGCAACTGAGAAGAAAACGACGCGGACAGAAAAGCCCCCGCTGCCTTTTGACCTGCAGGAAATGCAAAAGCTCATGTCGAAGAAGTTCGGCAGCACAGCGACTGACACGCTCGCGATCCTGCAACGACTCTATGACGCGAAGTTGATCAGTTACCCGCGCACCGACTGCCGCCATCTCCGCGAGGACATGAAAGACAAGCTCTACACGGCGCTCGTGGAGGTGCATGCGCATCTGCGGGAGATGCGGCCGGGACTGCATCTTTCACAGCAGGAACTAATGCCAAAGAAAATCGCGGAGGGGTCGCGGGCTTTCGATGACAAGCAGGTTGAAGGTCACTACGGCTTGGTGCCGACGGGCGAGGTGAACGGCATCGAGACGCTTACCGGCAACGATCTCTTTGCGTATCTTACGGTGGTGCAAACGACGTTGATGGCGCTCGACGAGTCGGCGAAATACCGCGGAGTTACGCGGCGCTATACACAGGAGGGCGGCGCCGGGCCTTGTGCGCCGGCGGTTTTCAAGACGACACGGGAGCAGAACGATTTCCTTGGCTTTAACCGCTGGGTGAAGCGCGAAGCGAAGGCGGTCGTGGCGCTGCCGCCGATCTCGGAGCATCAGATCTTGGAAGCGGTGACGCTGAAGGAACTGACAACGAAGCCGCCCGAGCATTTCACGGATGCGACGCTGCTCGATGCGATGAGATATGCGGGCGAGACGTTTGATGACGACATGGCGGAGGAGCAACGCGAGGCGATGGTGGACGTGCTGAAGGACAAGGGTATCGGCACGGCGGCAACGCGCGCCAATATCATCGAGAAGATACTTGTGCGCGGTTTCGTGGTGCGGGAGAAGTCGAGACTCCTCTCGACGGACAACGGCCGCTTGCTATGCCGCGAGTTGGCGCCGCGGGCGCCGAATTTGCTTTCGGCAAAACTCACAGGCGAGTGGGAGCTGATCCTGAAAAAGATGGAGCGCAACACCGCCCCGATGACGCGTCCGGAGTTCCTCGACGCGCTGCTTGCGAGTGTCCTCAGCATGAAGGACGCGTTTATTAAAGGCTGCTCGCGCCCGGGGTTTAATGAACCGGTGATCCCGATAACGGCCGGCACGCCCGTGGCCGGGGCGATATGTCCGAAGTCAAAGGAACCGCTGCTCGACCGCGGACCGTTTTTCGAAGCGCCGGGATGGCTGGGGGTGCGGTTGTGGAAATCGGCGTTTGGGCGCGCGTGGGAGGCGGTGGATTTTGTCCAACTCCTCGAATGCCAGCTGGCGAACAAACCGTATCGCGCGGCGAGATTGAAATCGGCGACGGGCAACCGGGATTACGAAGCGGACCTCGTGATCGACGAAACGCAGAAGAAGGTGATCATTTTTACGCCGGAGCCGAGCAAGGTGAAAGGCGTGAAATGTCCGAAGTCAGGGAAACTGCTGCTGGACTGCGGTGGATACTTTGAGGCGCCAGGCTGGCCCGGCGTGAAACTCTGGAAAAACGCGTTCGGGAAAGTATTCGCGGCCGAGGACTATGTGGCGGTGTTGCACGGCTGGAAAGACGGGGCCCCGATCGACGTGGCCGGATTGGTGTCAATAAAGTCCGGCAAAGTCTATACTGCGAAAATCGGTCTCGATGATAGAGCCGGAAAGATGAAGTTGGATTTCGGAGCGCCGCCGCCAGGTATGGCTGGATAAGTGCCCGTGGTTGGGCCGGCAACAAACGGCAGCGCGTCAGACGGCATTCGGCGCCACCGCAGTGCTTTATAGCGGCCCTGAAAAACTTGACCGTGCTCGTTACGCACGGGGTTCAATCGATTGGAGAACGTCGCCTGCAGCCATCGCATTCCCTCCACCAGATTCGCCCCCGGAGTCGTCACGCACCACGCGTGGACGATAAGGCCACCTTTTCTGCCGCCTCCCCGAGACACTTCAGGAAAGCCACTTTGGTGTTGTCGCGACCAAATACAGCCGCTCGATAGTTGCCGCGGCTGATGACGCGATAGACCGCGCCTTCATATACCAGCCGGAGTTTGTGTGCCATGCCCCTTGCGTCACAAATTCATAGCAACCGAACTAGTGCAAAGTGCAAAGTTTGACTCCTTTTATCCGACCCTATGATGGGAATATCCGGGAAGGGGATACCACATCAGCTGAATCTTCGATCCCATGAGCCGCGAATGCATGAGTGCATTCAAACCAGATCTCCCGGCGAATCATTCCCTCGCGATGCAAACGCGGACGTGGTCCGGAGGCGGCCCGGCGGAGGTGAGACGACTGCGGTGGAAAATGGCCCTGTAAGAAGGACAAACGATTGTAGATTGCAGCCACCATCTAACGATCTATCTAAACGAGGGGTGAAGGAAGGCCTGAGGTCTTCGGCGGTGACTTGGCCTTCGCGGAGCAGAGGAGGACAAAAAACTCGAAGCAACGCTTGGTCGGGATCGGCCAGTTTCATGTCGCATATGCGACATGAAACAGGTCGATCCCGATATCGAACTATTCTACCATGAGAACGATCGGACGGAAGATCCGGTGTGATCATGGACGAGAACGTTTATGCCGTACAAATCAGGTTTCTAAATTTCCGGAAACGAGATACCCTAACGTTGTTCGGCTGGTCCCCACGCCAACGATGGCCAAGGGGATTCAATCCATCTGAGGGAGCCAAGGCGGGTTTCACCCCATTGCGAATCGACCCGGCAGGGCGTAGTGTTTGTTGGGGTTCTCAGAAGCTTCAACGCCCCGACAGGCAGGCAGAATCTATGGAAAAATCTCTCACCAAAGGCGTATTAACCGAAAACGTCGCCGGAATCGGGCCACCAACTTTGCAATTGGTGCGCGCGCGCTCGGGAGTAATTAGAATCACCAAGGATGCTGAACCGAGGAACCGGAGGATTCAGAAACAATCCATCTTAAGGCAACCGATATTGAAAGGAATGAAATGAAAACAATCCGTCTTCTTACGATAGCGACAACAGTGGGACTTCTCTGTTTGAACGCCGTTACAATCGGCTGCAAGCGGGAGGTCGCCACGCGGACCGCCGCCGAGCAACAGGTCGATCACGCCTTAGCCGGGCAGGTAAAGACTGCCTTCGGGAACTCACCCTCATTTAAGTTTCCCGAGGTTCAGGTGGCCGCATTCAAGGGGAAGGTCCAACTGAGCGGTTTTGTTTCCAGCGAGGACCAAAAGCGTTCGGCAGAAACCATTGCCAAAGGCGTTTCCGGCGTGGTCGAAGTGGAAAATAGGATTTCGCTGAAACATTAGGCGTTAAGAACACCTGCAGGCCAAACGAAGCCACCAACGCTCCTGGCGCAATCCGGGCCGTTCCACCCAGCCGCCCCCCTATTCTACGATCCAACAAAAGCTTCCGAACTCCCACAAATTAAAAAACTGGGTCACACCTTCACCACGATTGAAACATTATGAATCTGCTCACCAGTGATTTTCGCGCTTCCCTTTCAAGCCCTCACGAGTCGCCGTGCCTCTCGCTTTATCAGCCCACGCACCGGCATCATCCCGGCAATCAACAAGACCCGATCCGCTTTCGCAATCTGGTCAAGGAACTCGACCAGTCGTTGCAGAAAAAATATTCGACCGAGGAGATCCGTTCGCTGCTGGAACCGTTCGAGGCGCTATCCCGCGATCATGATTTCTGGAGTCACACCACGGATGGATTGGTTGTGTTCGGCGCGCGCGATTTGTTTAAGGTTTTTGGATTGCAACGCACGACGCCCGAATTCGCCGTGGTCGCCGACAGTTTTCACACCAAACCGCTGCTGAGGCTTTTGCAGTCGGCGGATCGCTTCCAAGTGCTCGCGCTCAATCTTCACGAGATAAAACTGTTCGAGGGCAATCGCGACGCGCTGGATGAAATAGATCTCGCGCCCGACGTTCCCCGCGACGGGCGGTTTACGGTCGACGTCGCATCCGGCGGTGAAGTAGATCTCGCGCCCGAAGTTCCGCGCACCCTCACGGAAGCGTTGGGCGAGGAGTTGACCGAGCCGCATCAAACCGTCGCGTCCTACGGAGGAACCGGCGGCGGGAGCGTGGCCATGCATCACGGGCACGGCGGTAAGAAAGATGAAATGGACATCGATAAAAAACGGTTCTTTCGAATTGTTGATCGCGCGATTCTCGCATCTCACTCGCAACCCTCGGGATTGCCATTGATTCTCGCGGCGTTGCCCGAACATCAGGGGCACTTCCGCAAGCATAGCCAGAACCCCTTCCTGTTGGAGGAAGGAATTAAAATCCATCCTGACTCGCTGCCGATAACGGAGTTCCGCGAACGCGCGTGGAACGTTTTCCAACCGCAGTATCAAGCGAGGCTGGCGGCGCTGGCCGACGGATTTGCGGTGGCCAAATCCAAGGGCCTCGGACACGACGACGTGAAGGAGGTGGCTCAGGCTGCCGCAGCCGGGCGGATTGCCACCTTGCTGATCGAGGCGGATCGACAGATTTCTGGACGAATTGACGGCGCGACCGGACAAGTCGAGTTCAAGGACTTGAGCAATCCCAAGGTGGATGATCTGCTGGACGATCTCGGCGAGTTGGTGCTCAAGACCGGAGGTCGCGTGGTGGTGGTCCCAGCCGAACGGATGCCGACGAAGACGGGAGCGGCGGCGACGTATCGATTTTAACGAGGATCAAAGGATGGCCACGCCAAACAAACATGCTCCGTTCCGGCTCCGCACCGCAAAGCGCGACGCCAGCTTGATACGGAGCCAACCAAAACAAAAATATGAAAATCCAGATTAACACGGACAACAACATTGAAGGCAGCGACGATTTAACTCAACAGACGCAGGCCGTAGTGGAGAGCGCGTTGGAGCGATTCGCCCAACAGGTTACCCGCGTGGAGGTCCATCTCAGCGACGAGAACAGTCACAAAGGCGGCTCCGACAAACGGTGCGTCATGGAAGCGCGGCTGGAAGGAATGGAGCCCATCGCTGTAACTGATCAGGCGGAAAACATGGAGCAGGCCGTCAATGGCGCGGCGGATAAATTGGAAAAAATGCTCAAGCACACCCTGGGGCGCTTGAGCGACCATTAGCCTGAGCGAAGAGACTCCTGACATTCTGATTCCTGTTGAACTGATAGCGCCTGACGGTCCACACGTGATGCCGGCCGCATCGGGAGTTTGAACCGTGAATAAACTCGAGCAGCTCTGGAGCAATCTACATTCGAGCCTCTGGATTCTGTATTCACTGGTGCGACTTACGACTTGCCGCCAATTCCGGGTTTTGCGGGCAATGCTGCCTGGCCTACTCTGCTGGAGCGTGCTGACGACGGTGGTCAGCGCGCAGGGAGACGCGACCGGGCCGCAAAATCAACTTCTCCCCCAGAAAGAGGAGCTGTCCCTTGCGCCGACAACGGTGGCCGTGCAGCCGATCGCCGACGACGAGGAGATCCGCAAGCGCCTCCAGAGCGTCATGGAGGCCACCGGCTGGTTCAATGCTCCGGAAGTCCAGGTCGTAGACGGCGTTGTTTTTCTCAATGGCCGGGCCGACACCGACGAGATCAAGAAGTGGGCGGGCGACTTGGCCCGCAACACTCAGGACGTGGCCGCCGTGGCCAACCGAATCGAAGTGTCCCAACCGTCCGCATGGGACTTCAGCGGGGCATGGAGTGGGCTGTCGGGTCTGTCGCGCGACGTCATCCGCTCCCTCCCGTTCATTGTCGTCGCACTGCTTATCCTGGTCTTGTCGGCGGGAGCTGGCTGGTTAACGGCGCGAAGCGCTCGAAACTTTCTCGGCGGGCGAGTCCGGGCGAAACTTTTGCGCGGCGTCCTTGCGGGGGGGCTGGGCGTGATCGTGTTTCTTGCGGGCACCTATATCGTCCTTCGGGTCTCCGGTTTGACCCAACTAGCTTTGACGATCGTCGGCGGAACCGGCCTGGTCGGCCTGGCGGTCGGCATCGCCTTCCGGGACATCACGGAGAACTTTTTGGCCAGCATCTTCCTGAGCATCCAGCGCCCGTTCGAAACGGGTGACCTGGTCGAAATCGTCGGAGTCACCGGCTATGTGCAGCAGTTGAATATCCGCACCACTGTGTTGCTGACTCTCGATGGCAATCTCGTGCAAGTTCCCAACTCCGCCGTTTACAAGAACACGCTTCAAAACTTCACGGCCACCCCGAACCGGCGCGAGAACTTCGTCGTCGGTATCGGTTACGACGACGCGATTGATGAAGCCCAAGAGGTTGCCTTGAGGGTACTGGTGGATCACCCGGCGGTCCTGAAAGAGCCAGAGCCGTGGGTGCTGGCGGACGACCTGGGCAAAGCGACCGTCAATTTAAGAATCTACTTTTGGATCAATGGCCATGAACACAGCTGGCTCAAAGTGCGGTCTTCCGTAATCCGGCTCGTGAAACGCGCCTTTCAGCAACACGGCATCAGCATGCCGGACGAGGCACGAGAAGTCGTTTTTCCGCTCGGCGTCCCCGTCACGCTGCTCGACGCAAAGCAGGAGCCGACGAAGGCCCCTGGATCGCTCAAATCATCCGGCGACGCACCGCGCCCGAAAGGATTGGACGCGGTGTCCACCAAGGCGGAAGCGGGGTTGTCCAACGAGGCCGGCATTCTCGAGGAACAGGCCCGTCAAGCCAACCCAGTGGACGAGGGGGAGAATCTCCTGGGCGCCGCGACCAGCGCCCGCCCCGCGAAGGCCGATTTGACAGCCGACAACAAGAACTGAAGTTATGAACAACTCAAACTTCTCTGGAGCAAGCGATCTGAGCCTTTGATTCCTGCCTGCGCTTATCGTCGCGGCCATCGTTCTGCTCGCGGTTGCCTTCATGGCGGGAGCGCCGCGAGAAGTGACAGCTGCGACGAACGTCTTCATGGCTTCGCGTTGTGTTGATGCGGCGGCGCAGGAACCGCCTTCTGCGCATCGAGGGTCTTTTTCAGGCCAGCGGTAAGGGCTGTGACGCTGCCCTTCCCCCAATAGTGGAGGAAGAGGGTGCGCGGCTGTTCGTGCGTCATGTGATGATGGATTGCGACGATGTTGATCTTCTCCGCGCGTAAGCTCTTCAGCACGGGTTGCAGTTCGTCTTCCAGGACGGCGAAATCGCCATCGACGACCGCGTTGTCGTCGGTGCCCGCAAACGCGGCCCACGTGTTCACGCCCATCTCCTTCGTCATCTGGCAACCGCAGGGCATCGTAACTTCGCGGCCGATCACGATTTTGAACATGCCGTTGTTCGCCTGGCCCTTCGTGCCGAGCGCGGCGTCGATGGTGGCACCGGTGATGGCGTTTTTCCCCGGTGCGAAAGCGCTCCCGAACCCTTTCGCTGGCTGCGGTTGCCTGGTGCGGACTTCCTTCTGCTTCTCGAAGGCCGCGCGAACACCCTTGGCCATCTGCTCGACCGTGCCCTCGCCCCCGATGTGCATGAAATACACTTTGGGTTGGTCGAAGAAGAAATGGTTGTGCAGTGCCGTCACCGTTAAACCGGCGTCGAGGGCCGCGGACATGACGGGATTCACCTCGTCTTCGAAGAGCACGAGATCGCCCGCGAGCATGACCTCGGCTTTGCCGCCCGCGACGAAGCTCGCCCAACTTGTCAGGCCCATGAACGGTGGCATCGTCCAGCCATCCACTGACACCGGCAGATCGTTCCGCGGCTGCGTGACCTTGAATACCTTCTCCGCTTCGATCCAGGTCCCTTTGAGGCCGGTGAGGGTTTCGATCTGGGCAGTGGGAATCGCGTCGGCGGCGTGCGTAACCAGCGGCGCGATCGCAATGGCCAACGTGAAGCAGAGGGAGCGGAGGTGGGTTTTCATATGCGAGGAGAGAGAGTTGGACACCGGTCCGACTCGTAAGGTGTCACGCGAAAAGCAGCGCGCCAGCGATGCCCGCCGAAAGCATGATCACTGGAATCGCAGCCTTTGATTTCCAGCGATAGATCACGAGCATCGGCGCAACGCAGATTTCCGCTGCGCTCCAGTTCGGAATCGTGGCGAGCGCGAGATTGAGGGTCGTGACGGGGATTGTTGCTAGTCCGGGTCGAAGATCGAACCCACCCAAGAGCCGGCCTCGCATGATGGCCACTTCCACCGACGTCCCGCTAACCGCGGACCAACTAAAACAAAACCCCACCGTCACCCCATTGGCGCTTCCCCCAAATCAACAAACAACGGCCTGACTCCCGGACTGACCCCGTTCGACTTCCGCCTCCTTCATATTCCAACCGGAGTTTTTCGTGCCATGCCCCTTGCGCCGCAAATTCATAGCAACCAAACTAGTGCAAAGTGCAAAGTTTGACCCCTTTAATCGGTCTCCTTTAATCGGTCCTGACCCCGTCCGGACCCGCAAAACAACTAACACAACCCGCCGCGACCCCACAGCGCTTCGCGCGTCTTGCTCGGCGGCATCCCTCGGCGGACGGGATGGCACCGGCTCCGCCTGCTGCGGATACATCGCAATGACGAAAATCTAAAAAACCGAGTCGACGGTATTATGGATCCGCTGGCGGAAGTCAGATGGCACAGGAAAATCAACGACAGTTCGACATTGGCCCATTTCCACGACTGCTCCACGCGTCGGCCAGCGCTTCCGCCTGCTCCAGCACGCGAGTCACGGCCGCTTCCTGGCCCTCGGGCGGGTATTTGTATTTCTTGAGCAGGCGCTTGATGAGAATGCGCATCTTGGCGCGGACGCTGTCCCGCACCTGCCAGTCCACCGTGGTACTGCGGCGGAGTTGCTCCGTCAGTTCAGTGGCGAGCTGTTTGAGCGTGGCGTCGCCCATGGTCTTCAGAACCTCCGGACGCTCCGCCACGGCATCGTAGAATGCGACCTCGTCCGAGCTCAGGCCGAGTTCTTCGTTCCGGTCGATCGCGTCCTTGAAATCACCCGCCATCTTGAGCAACTCCTCGATCACTTGCGCGGTTTCAATCGCGCGGTTGTGATACTTGCGCAGCGCTTCCATTAGACGGTCGCCGAATTTTTTCTGCAGCACGACATTTGTCCGGAGGTGCGCTTTGATTTCGTCGCGCAGGAGTTTCTCCAGCAACTCCACCGCGAGATTCTTCTGCGGCAGGTTGCGCACGTCCTCGAGGAAGGCGGGCGAGAGCAGGCCGATGTTGGGCGTTTTCAGGCCAGCCAGCGCAAAGATGTCGGCGACACCTTCGGATACAACGGCGTTGTCGAGGATGCGGCGGAGTGCGGAGTGCTTTTCGGCCTCAGTGAGCTTCCGATCCACCGTCGTGTATTTCACGATCGCCGCCTTCACCGCGCCAAAGAACGCGATCTCCGTGCGCAACTCCGCCGCTTCGTCGAGCGTTCCGCAAAGCGCGAAAGCGCGGGTGATCGCAGTGACGAGGTCGAGGAATCGCTTTTTGCCGTCCGCCAAACTCAGGATGTGATTCGCCGCCGGAACGAGCAGGGCGACGGGCTTGGTCTTGTAGCTTGAATAGTCGAAGCCGCCGCCCTGTTGGAAAAGGCCGCGGCAGGCGTCGAGTTTGGCGCGGAGCACGTCAAGAAACTCTCCGACGTTGCGGCTCGGTTGGCCGCGGCCGTCGGAGTCGGTGTAGGTCTTGAGCGCCGCCTTCAGGTCGTTGGCGATGCCAATATAATCCACCACGAGGCCGCCGGGCTTGTCTTTGAAAACGCGGTTCACGCGGGCAATCGCCTGCATGAGACTGTGGCCCTGCATCGGCTTATCGACATACATCGTGTGGCAGCACGGGGCGTCAAAGCCGGTCAGCCACATGTCGCGCACAATCACGAGGCGCAACGGATCGGCGGGATTCTTGAAGCGTTTTTCGAGGCGCTTCTTCTGGCGCTTGGTGGTGACGTGGGGCTGGAGATCCGCCTTGTCCGACGCGCTCCCCGTCATGACCACCTTGATCGCACCTTTCTCGATGTCGGGGTCGTGCCACGCGGGGCGGAGCGCGACGATGGCCGCGTAAAGGCGGGCGCAAATCTCGCGGCTCATGCCGACGATCATCGCCTTTCCTTCAATCACCGACGCGCGGTTTTCGAAATGGCTAACGAGATCCGCGGCGATTTCCTCAATGCGCTCCTTCGCGCCGACGAGTTTTTCGAGCGTGGACCATAGGCCCTTGGTTTTCTCGCGCTGGGTCTCTTCCTCGTCCTCGACAACCTCCTCGACCTCGGCGCTGAGCTTCTCGATCTCGGCTCGGTTGACGTCCAGTTTGGCGAGGCGGCTTTCGTAGAAGATCTCGACGGTCGCGCCG
>JBBQEG010000029.1:0-24228 GCA_038320495.1 Opitutales bacterium
CTTGCCCGGAGCTCGATCGCGCCTATGGTCTGATCATGAAGTCTCTCGGCCCGGTCCTGCTTTTTGTTGTCCTTGGGTGGGCGGCGCCCGGCATTTTGAATGGCGCGAAGGCGGGAAAGAGTCCGGGTTCAAAGGGTGGTAGCGCGCAAGCGGAAGAGCCGGCGAAGATCGAAGGCATGGAGATTCCCCGGGGTGATGGATTCCTCGGTATCCAGATCGTTGATTCAACATTCAAGCTGTCGTTCTACGATGCGGAGAAGAAACCCGTCGCCCCCGATGTGGAGCGGGCAGCACTGCGTTGGGATCCGAAGTACAAAGTGGGTGAAGAGCGGGTGGTCCTGAACGTGTCGGCGGACGGAAAGTCGCTTTCCTCCCCGAAGAACATCCGCCCGCCGTATCTGTTTAAGTTGTACATGACGCTCGTTCGGGAAGCCGCACCGGGAACGCCGCCAATCAACGAGACGATGGTCATCGATTTTCGGCAATGACCGCGTGGTAGGCGGCCGCGGTGATTGGGTGGGGTTTGATGTTGGGTCTGATGTCGTTGGTTTCTTCCCCATCGAGCTCGCTGTCCAGCGTGCCGCCCACGGCGCGCAGCGCATGGATTGACAGTATGAAAGCGGCGAGAGACGTTCGGCCTTTATCCTTCTGATGAGCTCCGTTCTGCCGCCCTTCGACACCGTTGAATCCGCCATCGTGGATATTGCTGCGGGCAAACTCGTCATCGTGACCGATGATGAGAATCGCGAAAACGAAGGTGACCTCATCATGGCGGCCTCGAAAGTGACGCCGGAAACCGTGAACATGATGATCCGCTACGGAAGCGGTATCGTCTGCGTTCCCACCGTGGAACACCAACTCCGGCGCCTCGGCTTGGGGCCGATGGTAGCGAGCAACCGGGAGTCACACCGAACGGATTTTACCGTCAGCGTGGATGCGGCGGAGGGCATCACCACCGGAATCAGTGCGTATGATCGCACGCGGACGATTCAGTTGCTGGCGGATGCGGCGACCCGGCCGGAGCAACTGGTGCAACCCGGGCATGTATTTCCGCTGCGGTCCCGACCCGGTGGAGTGCTGGAACGCGCCGGGCACACGGAGGCCGCTGTGGATCTGGCCACGCTCGCGGGGCTGTCACCGATGGGCGTGCTGTGCGAACTGGTGAACGATGACGGTAGCGTGCAGCGGCTGCCGCAGCTGATCGAGTTCAAGCAGAAGTTCGGGCTCAAGATGATTTCAATCGCGGCGCTGATCGAGTATCGGGCGCGACGCGACCAGTTGGTGGAATTGGTCACGGCCCGGCCATTTGCCTCGGAGTTCGGCGATTTCACCGTCCACGTTTTTCGGAGTCGGTTGGACGGCCGGCATCACCTGGCGTTTTCAACTGGAAAACTGGGGCCGGAGCCGACCTTGGTGCGCGTGCACAGCGAAAATTTGTTGAGCGACTTGTTTCAAGGGAAGGGAATGGTTGGGCACCAAATGTTGACGTCCTCGCTGGCGGCCGTAGCCGCTGAAGGGCGGGGGGTCGTGCTTTATATGCAGCCGCAGAATTCCGACGAGACGCTGGTGCGCTGCCTCATGGCCGAGCCCGGCGAAGGGCCGCCGCCGATGAGCTTTCGGGATTATGGCATCGGGGCGCAGGTCTTGGCGGCGCTCGGCCTCGCCAAAATCCGGCTGATTTCAAACAGCGCGCGGAAGGTGGTCGGTCTGGATGGTTATGGCCTCGAGATCGTCGAGCAGGTGCCACTGCTGAAGTAGGGCCGGTCGCTGGCCTGGGACGGCTGCTAAAAAGGTCGGCGTCACGGGTAAGCCCGTGTGAATCGGGCTTTGCGTTTCGCCCGAAAGCATGTCCTTTCCCCGGCACGAATGTCCGCATCCGGAACCATCGTCACTGTTTGCACCGCCAACATCTGCCGTAGCCCAATGGGCGCGGCTTTGCTGCAACATGCCCTCGCGGCTCAGCCCGAACCGCTTCGTTCGCTTCGGTTGATCTCGGCAGGGGTGGCAGCGCGACCCGGGGAACCCGTTTCGGCGAATTCGGTGCTGGCGTTAAAGAAAGTGGGAATCGACGTTTCGCAGCACCGCAGCCAGGCGCTCACGCAAAAAATATTGGATGAGGCCCTGGCCGTCTTGTGTATGACCGAGTCGCACCGCGCTCTGATCATGGTGCAGGCGGATCCGGCGCCGAAAAACGTGTTTCTCTTTCGCGAGTTCGTCCCGAATCTGCCCGATATCGACATTGGCGATCCTTATGGCGGCCCATTGAAACTTTATGAAGCGGCCCGGGATGAGATGGTGGAGTCGATTCCGTCGCTCGTGCAGCAGATTAAGACACTCATGATGCCCGGCTCGGGTTCGTGAGCGTGGATTTCAGATTGCGGATTGTCGTTTTAAAACCTGCGCTAGTCTGGTCTCTGTTGAGCTAGAAATCTGCAATCCGAAACCCGCTCCCTTCCATGTCTCTCGCTGCCGCGCCGCTACGCTCCCTTGATCCTGAAATTTACGCCGCCATTTCCGCGGAGTTGACGCGTCAGCAGGGCCATATCGAGCTGATCGCATCAGAAAACTTCACCTATCCCGCGGTGATGGAAGCGCAGGGCAGCGTTCTCACCAACAAATACGCGGAAGGTTATCCGGGAAAGCGTTGGTATGGCGGCTGTGAGCACGTCGACAAAGTCGAGGTCCTCGCGATCGAGCGGGCGAAGAAGCTTTTTGGGGCTGAGCACGCCAATGTGCAGCCGCACTCCGGATCACAGGCCAACTTTGCCGTTTACACTGCGACGCTGCAGCCGGGCGACAAAGTGCTGGGGATGAATCTGAGCCATGGCGGCCATCTGACCCACGGCAATCCGGCGAACTTTTCGGGCAAGCTGTATAATTTCTGCCAATACGGAGTCCGGGAGGACAACGGCTTGATCGATTACGACGAGCTCGCGGCGATCGCGCAGCGCGAGAAGCCCAAGATGATCACCGTCGGCGCGAGCGCCTATTCGCGCGTCATCGACTTTGCCCGGATGGCGGAGATTGCCCGGAGTGTGGGAGCGCTGTTGTTCGCTGATATCGCGCATATCGCGGGCCTGGTGGCTTCGGGTGTTCATCCTTCGCCAGTGCCTCATGCGGATTTTGTGACCACCACGACGCACAAGACACTGCGTGGTCCACGCGGCGGCCTGATTCTCTGCAAAGCCGCGCATGCGAAGGCGATCGATTCGGCGATGTTCCCCGGCGGCCAGGGTGGACCGCTGATGCACATCATCGCCGCGAAGGCGGTGTGCTTTGCGGAGTGTCTCAAGCCCGAGTTCAAGACCTATTCCGAACACGTTGTGAAGAACGCGCGGGCCTTGGCGGCCGCGATGACGGCACGCGGCTACAAGATCGTTTCCGGCGGCACGGACAATCACCTGATGTTGGTCGACCTGCGCCCGAAGTTCCCGGAGCTCACGGCCAAGAAGGCTCAGGAGACCTTGGATCTGGCGCACATCACGTGTAACAAGAATACCGTGCCGTTTGAAACCCGCAGCCCGTTTCAGGCTTCAGGCATCCGCTTGGGGACGCCGGCGATCACCACGCGTGGATTTGTCGAATCCGAGATGGATGACATTGGGGCGTGCATCGACACGGTGCTCGCCGCCATTGGCACTCCGGACGAAGCGGCCGTGCTGGATCAAGTTAAGCAGCGAGTGGCGGGCCTCACGGCCCGGCATCCATTGCCGTACGTAGTGTAAGGGGAGCGCTAAAATGCGACTGACCACCGCCCCATCCTTCGGGGTGAGGTGGCTCTCCGCGGGCTGGAGGCATGGTGGCCGCC
The DNA here is from genome assembly GCA_038320495.1 of Opitutales bacterium. Taxonomy (GTDB): domain Bacteria; phylum Verrucomicrobiota; class Verrucomicrobiia; order Opitutales; family Opitutaceae; genus ER46. The sequence goes on from JBBQEG010000029.1 coordinate 3,809, forward strand.
GATCCAGCGGCGCAGCGTTTTATATCCGAGCGGTGCTCCTTCGGCGGATGGGCAGGCTCCCCTCGATGGAGCGTCGGATCGCGCGAAGTTACGATTGATCGAAGTGGCGCGCTCCTCATGCTCCGCACACTTCTATGACCGTTCTGTCGCGTTTCCAGGGCCTTTGGCCGCGAGGCTTGGTCGTGACGGCAATTCTCGTAGGGGGCGTAATCGCCAGTGTGGTGGCTTTTCAGATGGGCCGGGCGGATGAACGTGCGCATGCCCACGGCGCCTTTGAGCGGCGCGCTTCGTTGCGGCACGCGTTGATTCGCGAAGTGCTCGGACGCTATCAGGACACGATGTTCGGACTATCGGCGGTGTTCACAGTCCAGGGCGGAGTGTCCGCAGAGGAATTCACCCGGATCGGTGAACGCATTGCGGACCGCATCGCTGGCATCCAAGCTCTCGAATGGGTGCCCGTGGTTAAACATGATGACCGGGCACAGGTTGAGGCAGCGCTCCGACGCAGCTACGGAGGGCGCGTGGGCGAGTTTATTGAGTTTGGAGCGGACGGTCGCCCTCGGCGGGCCGCGGACCGCCTCATTTATTATCCCATTCTCTATGTACAGCCGTTGAGCGGAAATGAGCCGGCACTCGGCTATGACATAATGAGGGGCCCAACGCTGCTGTTCATCGAGCAAGCCCGGCAGACACGGCAGGTAATCGTGACGGCGCCAATCCGTCTCGTTCAGAACGGCGACGATGAATTGGGAGTCGTGATGATTTGCCCCGTGTTTCGCGGCAGCTCCGATACGACAAAGGAAAGCGGTGACGTCCTCGCGGGATTTGTCCAAGGGGTCTTCCGCGTAGGTGATCTATTGGAAACCACGCATGGCCGGCAGCACGATCCGGTGTTGGATATGCTGTTTGTCGACGCCTCGGAACGGGACGTGTCGAAGCGGGTTCTCCTCTATTGTCCGGCAGAAGGCGGGCCCACCACTGTCGTGTCCGAGGAGAGCTTCCGCGCGAACCTGAGTCGCGAGTTTCCGCTTCCCTTTGGCCAACGTGACTGGCGCGTGGTGTTCCGTCCGCGCCCCGGCTGGGTCGATGCCCAATATACGAACACACCGCTTTTGCGCTCGTTGAGCATGCTCTTGCTTTCGGGCTTGATGGCCGGACTGGTGCACTCGATCGGCCGTCGCACCGACATGATTCGGTCGGAGGTGACGCAGCGGACGGCGGAGCTCGCGGAAAGCCGGCGGCACTTTGCCAGCCTCCTCCAGGCGCTGCCCGGGATGGCGTATCGGTGCACGTATGACGAACAGATCACCGTGCGTTTTGTGAGTGAAGGTGCGTGTGAGCTCACCGGATGGACGCCGGAAGAGTTTCTTTCCGGGCAGGTACATTTCCGCGATTGTATCCATCCCGGTGATTTGGCGCGCGTGCGGGCGGCCACTCGTGCGGCGCTCGACGATCAACGTACGGTCGAGCTCGAATATCGCTTGTGCACTCGGGACGGGACGGAAAAGTGGGTTTTATCGCGTGGGCGCGGAGTGTACGAACAGTCCGGTGAACTCCGCTACTTTGAAGGCCTTGCGATCGACATCACTGCGCAAAAGAAAACGGAGGAAGCGCGGCTCGGCTTGGAACGTAAGTTACTGGAAGGGCAGAAGCTGGAGAGCCTCGGGTTGCTCGCCGGCGGAATTGCCCATGATTTCAACAACCTCCTGAGCAGCATCCTCGGCAATGCGACTCTGGCGCGCATGACGCTTGCGCCCAATCCCAAGGGCGAGGCCCACCTCCAAGCGATCGAGAGCGCCTCGCTGCGGGCGGCGGAATTGTGCCGGCAGATGCTCGCCTACGCCGGAAAAGGCCAGTTTGTGATCGAGCCGACGGACCTGACCTCTCTCACCGAAGAGTTGATGCCGCTGTTGAGAGTTTCCCTCGCCCAGCAGCAAGCGCTGCGTTTGAATTTGGCGAATGACCTGCCGGCGGTTCTCGCGGACCCCACTCAGCTCCGGCAAATCGTCATGAACCTCGTCCTGAACGCGGTCGATGCGGTCGCCGAGCGTGGCGGTGAAGTGCGGCTCTCGACCGGGGTGGTAACCGTCGATGCGGCGTTGCTTTCGCACTGTGTGGCGGGAGCTGACTTGCCGCCGGGAAACTACGTTTTCCTCGAAGTCAAGGACACTGGTTCAGGCATGACCAAAGCTGTGTTGGCTAAAATTTTCGATCCGTTTTTCACGACCAAATTTGCGGGTCGGGGGCTCGGTTTGGCGGCGGTACTTGGGATCGTGCGTGGGCATAACGGTGCCCTCCATGTCCAAAGTGCGCCGGGCGCCGGCTCTTCGTTCCGGTTGCTGCTGCCGCCGGCTCCCTCGACCGGATTGAGAAACCGCCGAAAACGCGAAGCGCCAGCGGCGCAATGGTGGAGCGAGGCGCGGGTACTGCTCGTGGAAGATGAGGAGCCTGTTCGCGTCGTGGCTGGCGAAATCCTGAAAACGTATGGCATGGTACCCTATAATGCGGAAGATGGGCCGACGGGCTTGGCTTTATTTCGTCAGAACCCGGGCGCGATTGATCTCGTGCTCCTGGACTTGGTGATGCCCGGCATGAGCGGCGAGCAGACGCTCAAGGAGCTCCGTGCCATCTCACCCCATGTGCGCGTGTTATTGATGAGTGGATACAGTGAGGGCGATGTGCTTGGTCGCCTGGCCTCGCCGTCCGGCCGGCTGGGGTTTATCGCCAAACCTTTCACCCGGGCTGACCTCGAGGGCAGTCTCCGTGAGCTGCTTGAGGACTGAGCGGAGCGGTCCGCGCCTGAGGGGACCTCGCTGACGCTTTGAGCCTGGAAACGTGATTGAGCAGCGGGACCACTCCGATGCCGTGAAATCGCAGTGCGTGATTCGTTCGAAAGGAGCCCGGTGAGACGAGTCATGCAGGCACAAGTCTTGGACGTGTCGTCGGGCAACCGAGCAACAACCGCGGTAATGACGCAGGGTTATGGGTCTGCGCCGGGGATTGCGGTCACGACCTCCAGTCTTGTGGATTAGGCGGGTTTTGCGCCTTGGCCTTATGCGCTGGATCCGTTTTGGTCGCCGCTCTCTTTGTGCCAAAAGTCGCCTCCAACTCTCCCATCCGTCCCGCGCGTCCACTGTCCCTTGGGGTCATCTTTCTCACCCTGTACATCGATCTGATCGGGTTTTCGATCATCTTTCCGCTCGGTCCGGATCTGTTGGAGTACTACCTGGGCCGGGAGGGAATGAGTGGGGCGCTCGGCTGGGTGTTGGATCAGACGAATTTGCTGGCGCGAACCTTTGGAATTGAGAGTTACGCCCCGGTGCTTTTTGGCGGCGTCATCAGTTCGGTCTTCTCAATCCTGCAATTTGTCTTTGCGCCCTTTTGGGGCGCGGTGAGTGACCGGCGGGGCCGGCGCGGGGTCTTGCTTCTGACGGTCGCCGGGACGGCGCTGGGCTATCTCATCTGGGTGTGTAGTGGCTCGTTCTGGCTCTTCCTGCTCTCGCGGATTGTGAGTGGTGGGTTCAGTGGCAACTTGTCCGTCGCGACGGCGGCGGTGGCCGATGTCACGTCGCGGGAAGAACGTTCAAAGGCGATGGGCTTGGTGGGCGCAGCGTTTGGCCTCGGTCTCGTGACGGGACCCACGATCGGCGCGTTTACCGTGCACATCGATCTGACGTCGTATTTTCCCGGGCTCACGCGTCTCGGCGTAAATCCGTTTTCGGTTCCCGCGCTGGTGGCGCTCGGCCTTTGTTTGGTCAACATGGTGTGGATCTGGGCGAAGTTCAAAGAGACGTTGTCCCCGGAAATTCGCGCCGAGGCGCGCGAGCCGCGGCTGAGAAATCCATTGCGCGCGATCTTGGGCTTGCGGGATCCGGCGCTGCGGCGGACGAACCTGGTGGCGTTTGTTTTTTCGATCGCGTTCGTCGCGATGGAGGCGTCGTTGACGTTTCTGGCCACAACGCGCTTCGGCTATACGGCGCGAGAGAATGGTCTTCTGCTGGGTTTTCTCGGGCTTTGCGCGATCATCACCCAAGGCTATATTGTGCGGCGTCTGCTGCGGGTGATCGACGAGATCCGGGTATTGGCTTCCGGCTTGGCCGTGTCGGTCGGCGGCTTTCTGGTGGTGGGGCTAGCCATGGATCCTTGGATGCTTTATGTCGGCTTGGCCTTACTGGCGTTTGGCTCCGGGCTGGTGAATCCATCTTCGACGGGCCTGATTTCACTTTATGCGGGAACCGAGGAGCAGGGCCGCGTGTTGGGTGTGTTTCGGTCGTTGAGTGCGCTGGCGCGGGCGTTCACCCCGTTGCTCGCGGGAATCCTCTTTTGGCGGTATGGTTCGACCAGTGTTTTCGTCTTCGCCGCGATCCTTTCCGCGGTCGCGTTGTACTTCAGTAGCACGTTGCCGAAGCCGGTGAAATGAGCGTCGTCGCGAGAACCGCAGCTGCCGTCAGGGTGTCCTCCCTCGTCGCGGGGCACCGGGTTTTTGCGGCGTCGTTGCTCGTTTGCTGCGTCGTTCTTTCCGGGTGTACCGTCTTGTTGCCCAAGCGCGCCGCGCCGCAACCGGGGCGAACGACGATCAGCTCGCCCCTCGTGGTCTTACCGGCTAAGTCGATCGGTAACTTCCTGCTGATTGAGGCCAAGTGGGACCGATTCGGACCGTATCGGTTTCTCGTGGACACGGGTTCCTCCGTGACGCTCGTGACTCCGGCGTTGGCGCGGCGTTATCCGGGAGCGGGCGGCATCGTGGGCTCGGCGCCGCGGGTGCGCGTGACTGGCGCGGATGGCCGGGTGACGGAGCTCCCGCAGAGTACGTTGCGCCGGCTGGAGTTCGGGGATGCACGTTTTGAGGAGGTCCCGGTGTTGTTGTACGACTGCGAGCCGCTCTCCGCGCACCTCGGCGTGCGGATCGACGGGGTGCTCGGTTTCCCGCTTTTTCGCGAAACGCTGATGACGCTCGACTACCCGGGAAAGCGCATCCTGTTGCAGCCGGCGAAAAACGCGGCCTTGCTTCCGGGCTCGACGATCATGATGGACAGTGGTCGCAAGACACCGTTGATCCCGGTAAGACTCGGCGATCGTACGTTTTTGGCGCTGATCGATTCCGGCAGTGACATGGCGTTTAGTTTGAACCCCGTGGGGCTCGAGCCGGATTTCGCCGTTAGTCCGCGAATTGGGGCCACCGTGGGTACACTCAGCGGCGATCGCACCCAGCGGATCGGCCGACTCGGTGGGTCGCTGGCGATTGGTAGCTATCGTTTTTTGCAGCCCGTCGTCGAGCTGTCCGACGAACTCTCGGCCATTGGTGGCGGGGTGTTGCGGCATTTCACGGTAACCTTTGATCAATGGAACGACCGCGTGACCTTTTATCGCGAATCGCGGGATCCGATTGAAATGAGGGCACGGCGTAGTGCCGGGGTGAGTTTTAGCAAGACGCCCGCCTACTGGCGGGTGGCCGGGGTGGTTCCTGCTTCGTCGGCTGAGCATGCCGGAATCCAGCCGGGTGATCTCGTGACGCGGATCAACGGCGACCCCGTGGCACGGTGGGATCTCATGCGTTACGAGCAGCTCGTCGCGGGCGCGTCTGAGATCACCCTGACGTTTCTCAACGGTACGTCGGAAACCGAAAAACGCGTCGCGGTGTTTGAATTGGTACCGTGACTGGAACGTGTGGGCACGGGGAGGGCGCGACGGGTCGGAGCGTGTTCAGCGCACCCTGTCATTTTGCGGGAGGAGTCCCCCGGAATCGGTTACTCCTGCTCGCTCCCCACTCGCGAGACGCTACCCCCGACGAATTCTGTTCACCCGACCCGGCGGAGTAGAAACGCGCCTGCGCCGTCGTGGCCCGTAACCCAGGGTAAACTCTGGATGCTGCGCTCGAGTTCGAACGGACCGCCCGCTTTTCCGGCGAGGAAAGTGCGGACGACATGGTCGTTTTCTTCTTTGTCGATACTGCAGGTTGAATACACCAGGCGCCCTTTGGGAGCCACAAAACGTGCCGCGGCATGGAGCAACGAGAGTTGTTGTTTCGGGTGCTTCTTGAAGTCGCCGGCTTGGAGCCGCCATTTTACGTCCACCCGGTGACGCATGACGCCGGTGTTCGAGCAGGGAACGTCCAACAGGACCGCGTCATAGCTTAGTGGTAGGCGATGTTCTCTCAACGCACTGCTGAGGTCCGCGAGGACGTCCGCCTGAACGAGTGCCACCTCGAAACCCGTGATCCGGGAAAGATTTTCTTTCAGGCGGTCGATGCGGGACGTGGGTGTATCCACGGCGACAAGTCGGCCCGTCTTCATGGTGTCGGCGATCAGAAGACTTTTGCCGCCGGGTGCCGCGCACAGGTCGATCACGGATTCTCCGGGTTGAGGCGCGAGCAGTTCGATCGGCGCACGCGTGGAAGGATCCTGCAGATAAACTTTTCCCGCCTTCAGCAACGGCTCCATCGATGGCCAGTGGCCGGACTCCACTTCGAAGACTCCGGGCCAGACCGTGGGTTTAAAAAACTTGGGTGGAGCGACGCCCTCGGCGCGCCAGCGAGCATAAACGGGGCCTGGCTTCTGATTCCATTCCAAGAGCGAGCGGGTGGCTTCCGCGCCAAATTGCGACAGCCAGCTGCGCACGAGCCAGTCGGGATGCGAGAAATATTCCGCCAGATCATCAGCGCTGGCATCCGCTCCGGGAGCGGGTTGCGCGAGGGGCGCGATCAGTTTGCGTCCGACGGCGTTGACCAGGCGGGCCTCAGACGGGCTGGCGAGGGCCTTGGTCTGTTCCACGGCATGATGAACGATTTTCGCGGCCCGGCCTTCGCGGTCGGCGTCAGAGTCATGAATCAGTTCGATGAGTTCGAAACCGGCGATGAACAACACGGCTCGGGTTGAAAACCGCGGCGGATGGGCAACCAGCCGGCCGAGAGCGGCGTCGATGCGACCAAAGTGTCGTACGACGCCCAGAACCAAATACTGGCATCGCGCACGTTCTGCACCGGTAAGGGAACGCGGAAGGGTGTCGAGGAGCGTGTCGATTCGTTCACGGCGATCGAGCCAGCGTGCGATTAACCGGGCGGCCATGGACCATGCTCCCGCAGAGGACGATTCAGCAGGAGAAAAGGTGGATGCGATCATGAGCACCTCCGACTGGAGGGGGATTGGGCGGGCGTGAGCGTTTTGACAGGCGGTTTGACAAGGCAAGACATTGTCCGCTCAACTCTCCCGTTCAGGCCCTCCATCACGCAATCATGAATTCCGAAGCTGTTTCCGCGCTCCTCGCAAAAACCCCGTCCCTTAAGGCGGCCAAAGCCAAACTCGAGGCGATGGAACCAGGTGCTTATGTAGTACATAGGAGTTGGGGCTTCGGCCAAATCAAGAGCTACGATGAAGCCGCCCAGCGCCTGCTTATCGATTTCAAGGGCAAGAAAGGTCATCCCATGGATCCGGCTTTTTGCATCACCACCATGGAGGTACTCCCCGAAAAACATTTGTTGGTGCGAAAAGAAACGGACAATCAGCGCGTGACGGAGCTCATCGCCGATGACCCGGCACAGCTCATTGTTGAGGCGCTGGAGGCTTATCCGAACAACGCCGCCACCGGAATCGAACTCGAAATCACGCTGGCCCAAGTGATCGGGGAGGAAAAATTCAAGAAATGGTGGTCTGCGGCGAAGAAGGCGGTGGCGAAGGATCCCCGGGTGGCCGTACCGGAGAAAAAGACCGAGTGCTACATCCTGCGTGAGATCCCGGTCTCGGCCGAGGACGAGATTCTTGAACAATTTAACGGTACCCGTTCGGCTCGCCGTCGTATTCTGCTGGCGGAAGAACTTCTCGGTTCGCTCGGAAAAAAGGAAATCAAGGGTGACTTGAACACCGTGCTCGAGGGCGTCGCGGAAGCCGTCAAGAGCTCGAATCAAATCGACGAGTCCGAGCGCCTCTACGGTGCCGTGGTCCGCGATGACCTCGTGAAGGCACTTGGATCCGATAAGACGTTCGAGCCGAGCCAGGCGACCATCATCGCGAATGTCCGCGATCTGCCGAGCATCGCCGACAAGATCCCGGTACAGTTCCAATCACGCTTCCTTGAGCTCATCCTCGAAACGCATCCGATCGAAGTTCGTGATATCTTGTTCAACCTGCTCAAAACCTCGCAGGGCAAGTTCACCACCGAGTGCATCAACTTCCTCGTCGAACACGGGCACGCCGATGAACTCGCGGCGACGTTGAAGCGCTGGCAGACCGAGCAGAATCTTCGCGCTCCCGTGCTGCTCTGGATCGTGAAGAACCGGCACTCGAAGAAATTCGCGAAGCTGCTCAACGACCTGATTACCCCGCGTCTCCTGAGCGCGATCTTCTTCGCGATCGATTACGAGGCGCTCCAAGCTTCCAGCGCCCGACGCATTCCGCTGGCTGACATTCTCAGCGAAGACACCGAACTGATCTCCGATTTGCTTTCCACTGCCGATCCCGAGACCGCCCGTGATCTCGCGAATACGCTGATGTTGAACCAGGGTTTCGAGGAGCTGACGAAAAAGTCGCTGCTCGCTCGCTTCATCAAAATCTTCCCGAAGATCCAATCGCTGGTCGCGGCCGACGCGGAGAGCAAGGAAGAGCAATTGCTCGTTTCCCGTAATAGCTACGATCGGAAACGTGAAGAGTACGAGACGATCGTCTCGAAGAAGATTCCGGAAAACTCCAAGGCCATCGCCACCGCTCGTGAGCACGGCGATCTGAAGGAGAACTCTGAATACAAGATGGCGAAGCAGGACCAGCAGGTCCTGATGGCGCAAAAGACCCTCCTCGAAAAAGACCTGGGCCGCGCCCGCGTCAGCGACTTCAAGGAAGCCAGTGTCGATCAGGTTGGCGTGGGCACCATTGTCGAGGTGAAGGCCAAGGCGACCGGCGCCACGACGAAGTATACGATCCTGGGTGCTTGGGACGGCGATCCCGATAATAACGTACTCTCTTACAAGACGGCGTTCGGAGCCGCGTTGCTGGGACGGAAACCAGGCGACACCGTCACAGTGAAGACCGGCACCTCCGAAGATGATTACACGATTCTCGCGGTTAAGCGCTACGCCGACAAGGTCGTAAGCTGAACCCGCGTCGCCGCCCGGAACTGCGATTCGAACTTTGAGGCGGCCCTTGGTGGGCCGCCTTTTTTTTCGACCGTTTGAGCCGCTGCACCGCGACGGCGCCTGTTCCCGCCGTGTCCGTTCGGCGTCATCGGACGGTGACGTGGCCGGCGCCGCGGGCCCTCGCCGTTGCGCTTTGCCCAGGGAGTGTCGCCGTGCCTGCAAGCTCCAGATTGCGTTGCGCACGCAAGTGTCTCAGCGTGCGGAACGTGAACGCTTCCTGGGATATTCTTAAGATCCTCTCCGACCCGACTCGACTGCGACTCTTGGCGCTCGTGCTGCGCGAAGAACTCTCGGTCGCCGAGCTTCAGGAGATTCTAGGAATGGGGCAGTCGAGGATTTCATCCCAGCTCGCGTTGCTGCGCACGGTTAATCTCGTCAGCGATCGCCGGGATGGGAAGAAGGCGTTTTATTCACTCCGCGCCAATGTCCCGCCCAAGACGCTCGGCGTGATCAAGGCCGCGATTGAATCCGTGGAGGATTCCGCGCCAATTACCGACGATCGGGAAAACCTTGCGCGCATTCTGCTCAAGCGTCGGCGTACGCAGGAGCAGTATTTTAACCTCATCGCCGGGCGTTTGGGGAAGAATTATTGTCCGGGTCGTTCCTGGGAGGCGATCGGCCACCTCGCGTTGCGCCTGACGCCCGCCATCGACATCGCTGATTTGGGTGCGGGCGAAGGTCTGCTTTCGCAGCTGCTCGCGAACCGGGCCCGGCAGGTCTGGTGTATCGACAACTCGCCGCGGATGATCGAGGTGGGCACGGAACTCGCGCGCAAGAATGACCTCGCGAATCTCAGTTACAAATTGGGCGACATCGAAAACGTGCCCCTACCTGACCGCTCGGTCGACCTGGCGATTCTCAGTCAAGCTCTCCACCACGCCCAGCACCCGCAGGCGGCAGTCCGGGAAGCGTTTCGGATTTTGCGTCCGGGCGGGCAAGTTCTTGTCCTCGATCTCAACGAGCATACCTTTGAGAAAGCCCGCGAACTATATGCTGATGTCTGGCTCGGGTTTTCCGAGAGCGTCCTGCATGGCTTCCTGACGAAGGCCGGCTTTGCCAAAATCGAGGTGACTTCGGTCGCGAAGGAAGCTGCCGAGCCGCAGTTTGAGACCTTGCTGGCGAGCGGATTGAAGCAGCCGGAGTGAGCCCGTTCCGAAGCGAATAAGACATTCCTGTCTGTTCTGCTAAAAACGCCGTCGGCCGAAACGTTTCACCTCCCCAAGCGCTCCACGACAAAGGCCAATCGCCTTTCCCCGTTGCGAGCCCGCGCGTTAGCCTGCAACGTTTTGGTTTTCCGGGAGTCTCGGCTTTCTATTCACCTTTCTGATGAACCCTCCGTCTTTCTGCAGCGTGTTCCTTTTCCTGATGTTCCTGGGCGGGATCCTGAATGCCGCGCCCCATCGGGAAGAAACCGTGACGCTCTCTGAAACCCGCAAAGTCGCGATCGCTCCCCCGGCCGGCTTCACGTTCGCCAGCGGACGCGACGCGGAGGGACTGATCCGGGTGCAGATGAACAATGCGGACGACAGCGTAAGTCTGCAGCTGATCTTCCTGCCTGATTTCGAGCAGCGTTTCATGGACGGCTACGAGCGAAATCGGTTTCTCCACGAATCGTTCAGCGAGTTCGCTGAGAGCTCGGTGGAGAAAGCGATGCAGTTCAATGATCTCAAACCGAAGGTGGGCGCCGGCACGTATTGTGTGTTCACGGACGCCAAGCTCGTCGGCGAAACGAAGTATCCGCCGGGTGAGTACCTGCATGCCACGAAGGGGGTGAAGGTCTGGCCCGGCGTGATGGTGGTCTTCTCGATCTTCAGCAACGACACCGTATCCAAAGACTACCAAGCCGCGATGGGCCAGATGCGTGAAAGTGTCACCGAGCGCTCGGTCCCGCTTCGCTGAGTGTCCCAAAACCCGCGGGCGAACGAACGAATTTCATGAGCGGTCGTGGCCCGAACGTTTCACGGCCGCCACGCTGAAACGGCCGTCGGCGCCGCGCCGCCGCCGACTACAGCTTCTTCACCGCGTACGCCATCGCATCAGCGATCTTTTCCAGTTGCTCGTCGGTATGCAGCGCGGAGATCGCCGTGCGGATGAGATCCTTGCCGGCAGGCACGGCCGGCGCGATCGACATGACGGTGAAGACGCCTTTCTCGAGCAGCGCTTTCCAAAAGGGATAAACCCGTTCCTTGGATCCGAGCACGATCGGCACGGCGGGGGTTTCGCTTTCCCACGTATCCAAGCCCAGCGACTTAAGCATCGCGCGATATTTCCGCGTGTTCGACCACAGTTTTTCCAGGTGCTCGGGTTCCGTCTGCATCAGTTCGAGCGAAGCCTGGGCGCACGCTGTCTGGCTGGGGCTGATGGCCGCGGAGAAAATGGTCTGCTTCGAATTCGTGCGCAGATACTCGATCACTTCCGTCGAGGCGGCGACAAAACCGCCCGTGCTCGCCAGTGACTTCGACATGCTGCCGCAGATGATATCGACCTTGTCGTTAAGCCCGAAGTGATTAGCCGTTCCGCGACCTTGCCGGCCAAGCACACCAAAGCCATGGGCGTCGTCCAGGACCATGAAACAGCCATTGTCTTCCGCGATCTCCGCAATCTCCGGCAGGCGAGCAATGTGTCCTTCCATCGAATACACCCCTTCGATCACCAACATCTTGGGCGCATCCGAACTCACCGCGGTGAGCACGTTCCGCAGATCGTCCGGATTATTGTGCGAGAAACGCTCGACCGTCGCCATCGACAACCGAATGCCATCCCACAGACACGAATGGATGTTCTTATCGGCAAGGATCACGTCGCCCTTCTGCGCGAAGGACGCGACGCTCGACAGACACGAAAGATAACCGGCCGCGTGAATGTGACACGCCTCCCGCCCAAGGAACGCGGCGAGCTTTTCCTCGAGTTCAACGTGGCATGCGCGCGAACCGTTCGACGTGCGCGCCCCGGTCGTGCTCGTGCCCCATTTCAACAGCGCCGCCCGACCCGCGTCGATGACCTTGGGGTGAAATGAAAGCCCCAGGTAATCATTGCTCGAAAGCATCACCATATCCTGCCCGTCGAGTCGCACCGTCGTCCCACGCTGGGACTCCATGGCGTGGTAATAGGGCGCGTACTTCAGACGCATCTTCGTCGGGTAATCGTCGCGACAACGCGTCAGCAGGGCCTTTTTGTTTCTCGTGAAGAAAGATAGCGCCATGGGGGTCGGCAAGCTGAGCAGGGGCCATGCCTATTGCAAATGCAAAGGCGGCGGCTTCGGGTCTGGAACTACGGTCAGCGTCGGCGTAATAACTTCATCCATGCCCGCAGGTCCGAGGTGTAATCCCACCAAGTGCGGAACGATCGCAGGTGGGCGGCAGAGGCCAGTCGGGCAACGTGTTTCGGCGCGTGCAACAGCTCCCCGATGGCTTCGGCCAACGAGCGCGCATCGATCGTTTCCAAGGCAATGCAGCCCCCACCATACGCCGACTCTCCCAGCGCACCGCGCGCCGAGCAGATGCAGGGTTTGCCATGCCGGAGGCTTTCCAGAACCGGCAGCCCAAAGCCTTCCATCAGTGACGGATAAACCGTAAACGTGCTCGCCGCATAGGCCGCCTCGACCGCCGCGTCTTTGACCGGTCCATCATAGCGCAGGGGCCGTCCCCGATCTTGCAGCTCGCGAATTCGCGCGAGCGCCGTTGCTCCGGTTTGCGGATGGGCCAGGCCGATCAGGTGCAGGCGAAACTGTTCTCCCTGGCTCCAAAGTTGTTCGCACGCATCCAACAGCGCGACGTGGTTCTTCCGGCCTTCAATGCTTCCGATCGACAGGACCACCGGCATCTTTTCCGGCTCGGAGGGAGCGTCGTTCTCGTCGCTGATTACCGGTTGCGCATCGATCGCCAGCGGGATCGTTTGCACCGGAGGCGTTTTTTCGACGCCAAGCCAGCGCCAGTAATCGATCAGGGCATCGCGCGAGTCTTCGGAAATCGCCGCAATCCCATCAAACCCGAGGAGCTCCACCAAATATCCCGGGAAACGCGCGACGGTTTTCGAGGGCGTGAGCTCCGGGTAGACCAACGCGATCGCGTCGTGAAACAGCGCCACGCGCGGGCCGCGCGTCGCCGCAAACAAGCTCGGCAGCGCGCGAGCGACCCGGGGCGAAAAGACTTCCGGCACCAACACCCCCGAGTTTTCCGGCAGCGCCGTCTCAACTCGTCCGACGAGTCGTTGGGTGCGGCCGCGCCATCGCGCGAACACGGGCCACTGCGCTCCCCGTTTCGCCGCCGCCGCATCCGCGGTGAGGTTTTCGCGCTCCCACGCTTCGAGTTCCCGCCAGCACGCGCGATGCGGATCATGCGTGACCGCCACACCGCCGGTCCCCAACGCGGTTTGCAGCGACCTCGCCACGCGCTGAATGCCCGTGCGCGCACGCGTGTGACTGGTGTGCGACAGATCGAGCAGCAAGGGCGCGGACATGGTGGAACTCACGGTTGTGGCAGCGCCAGCGTCACATCATAAAGCGCAAACGCGAGTTCGCGTCCACCCGCCGCCTCGCCTTCACGATCGCCCGGCGTGTCCGTCGCAAACTCCAGTTCCGCCTGCCCCGCCGCTATCCAGATCACGGCTGCCTGCCGCGTTCGGGTCGGAGTGGATTCGCCGCGCCAAACTTCGCGACCATACTGACGCAAGACCACGGTCCGCGGACTCAAACTGCGCAGCCCAAACTCCACGCGCAGTTTTCGCGTGATCGGGGGCAACGTTTCGAGGCTCAGTTTGCCTCCGCGACCGGTCCATAACCATACATGACTGTGGGTGTGCTCGCGTCCGTACCAGCCATCGTCAAAGCGCACGACTGCCCTGACGCCATCGACCCGTTGCGTCGCGAGTTTATCCGCGGGATACGGCACGTCGCGCAGCGCGAGCAGGCCGGAAAACACGGAAAGGTTTCCCAACACCAACCACACCACCGCCGCGCGCGAGCGAATCGCGAGGACATTAAACGCCAGCTGCAAGGGCAGCAGCACCCGCGTGGCCGCTCCCGGAAAGCCTTCCCAGACCGCTGTGCCGAGAAACAATAACAGCACCGTATAGGCCGCGCCAATACGCCAACACGGGTCCAGTAAACGCGGCCACCGCGCGATGAACCCGAGCTGCACCGTCAGCCCGAGCGTCGCCAGCAAGGTCGTCCAAACCAGCGGGGCGTGGTCGACCGTGAAGATCGCACCCGCCACTTCCATCCATTTCTCCACCAGGCCCCAACCGGGAACGGCCAGGTTGGCCCAACCGGCGTCGGCCGGACCCACCTGCCAGCGCACGTAAACCAGCCAGGCTGCCAGCGGCGCCGCGACGAGCAGGCCGCGTCCGAGGTTGCGAAGAGAAATCCAAGGGCGCGTGCCCAATCCCGCGAAGGCGAGCAACGACGTCTCTCGCGCGAGCCCGGACGTGGCGAGCAGCGCCGTCGCGAGCCGCCCGCGGCCGCGTTCCTCGGCCAGCAGCGCCGCCGCGATGAGCGTCAGCGCCGGCAGGTCGGTCAACGCCAGTCGCACGCTACTCAACGCGCCCGCCGAAAACATCACGCCCGCCCAGGCGAACCCACTGCGCGCGTCGCGCACGGCCAGCAGACGCCACAGCAGCAGGGCCAGCGTCAACCAGGCTGCGACGTTGATAAGTGAATACGCGTGGACGATCCACGCCGGCTGTCCCGCCCCGAGGATCCAGGCCAGGGCGGAGGGCAGAATCCGGCGCGCGCGATAAGAGAAGTTATCCATCGCCCGCGGCAGCTCCGGATCGCGCAACGTGGGATCCTGCGCGATCTGCGCGTAGTAGAGTCCATCGTAAGGACCGGTGTCCCGATGCACATACACTGGCAGCTCGCGAAACGCGGTGATCTTCAGCTCATCGTTCGGCGCATCGAGCTGGAAGAAAACGCTGAAGCCGTACACCGGATGCCAGAAGCGCGCGACCAGCACGAGGAACAGCACGACCGCCATTAATCCGGCGAGGCCCACGAGGCGCGGACGTGAGACGAACGAGAGTTTCATTTCATTCGAGCGTCGCGAGAGGCGCCGGTGCCAGTTGCCACAGCGAGATGTTTCGAACCGCACCGAGTTGGGTCCATTCGCCCGGGCATATTTCCTGCAGCGCCTCGCGTTCCTCGACGTCAAACAACACGGCGCAAAAGGGCCGTCCGCTCGCGGCAGCCAAAACGCGGAAGGCGGCGAATTCGGACGGGCTCACCAGTTCCCACCGGAGCACGGGAAATGAAGTATAATAATAGAGCGCCCCGCTGTGCAGACTCGCGAGCACCAGTGCTTCTTTGGGAAACAGGGCCACCGCCGCTTGGGCGGCATCGGCATAGGCCTGCTCATAGGTCTTGATCAGCAGCAGGTGATATTTTTGGGTCCAGAACCAACCCAGCCCGAGGCTCCATACTGCCAGGCCGGCGGCGGCAAACGTTCGAATCCGGAAGGCAGAAACGAACCCGTCGCGGCGCGCCAGCAGTGACTCGATTCCCAGCAAGCCAGCCAGGATGAGCGCGGGCGTGGCGGGCAGAATAAAGCGCAACCCCCACCAGACCTGCTGCGAAAATTCGTAGAACGTATAGAAGAGGAAAAACGGCAGGAACCACGCGGCGAGTGCGAGTCGGCGGCGATCACGCCAGCCGCCGCGCCTGAAAGCAAACACTGCCAGCACGAGCAGCACGGTCGGCAGCATCACCGCCAGCCATTGGAGGAAGTGCAGCAACGTCGGAGCGCCGTAACTCCAGCGAAACGCCTCGGCGAGGTTGATATAGCCCGAGCGCAATGCTCCGCCATAAAGCGTGTGATTGTAGTAACCCAACCAGAGCGCACCGGGCAACCCGCCGATCACCGCGAGGCCCAGCCGCCGAAGATCCAAGCCCACTATCACCACCAACGCCGGCAGCAGTAACAGATTGGTCGCCCGCACCAGCACCGCCGCCGCGAGTGCCAGCCCGCACGCGACCGCCCAGGCCGGATGCCCGCGGGCACGCCAGGCCGCGAGAAACGCGGCGAGACACCACGTGGTCGCGAGGGTGTCGCTCAGCGGCTGAATCGACGTGAACACAAAAACCGGATACGCACCGAGCATGACCGCGCCGCTGGCCGCGAGGCCTGATCCGACGCCGAGTTCCCGGGCGGTGGCTTAAAGCAAGAGCAGCGCTGCGACCGCGGCAAGCACCCCGACGGCCGTCGCGGCCTGTGACCAGCCGAGCAGTTCGCCCGCCACCGCGAGATGCAGCGGCAAACCGACGGCGTACGTCGGCGACAGCCGCGGATTGCCGTCGAACGGCGCGAAGCCTTGCGGCTGAAATTGATCGCGGCGCAGCGTCGCTTGCGGACCGAACTCCGGCGGCGTGCGCAATTCCGCCGTGAGCTGGCCGGTGGCGAGCAGCCGGGCGCTATTGAGATAGCCGGAGGAGTCAGCCCCGCCCGCCACACCCGAAAAATTCCGCGCCAGAAACACCGCGTAAATCACCAGCGCGATCAGTCCGCACCAGCCGAGCGCCCGCGAGGAACGTGCGGAGGAGTCGGGGGGATTCGCGTTTGACATGGAGCGCTTGCGTTCTGTGATGCGGAAAACTGTTCGTGAGAAATTTGGAACACAAGCGCACGCATGGAGCACTCGAATCCGCTCAACACGCCAGGTCTGGCACCGCGGATGAGCGCGCCTGAACCTCGCCTGCGCGGCGGAGCTCTCCTGGGGCTTTTCCGTTCCCGAGTGCGGATTGCGGGGGTGGCCGCCGTTGTCCTTTTTCTCTGGGCGGTCGCACAGTTCCATCATCGCGACACCGGTTTTTCGAGTCTCATCTCGATCGGCGATTTCCTTACCGAGTCGAACGTCACGGCGCTGCGCGAGGTGCCGCATTATGTCTACGAGAGTTCCTGGGGCTACGATGGCGCGTATTATGTGCAGCTCGCGTTGAACCCGACGCTGGATAATCCGGAGCTGCTCGGAGCGATCGATAACCTGCCGTATCGCGCCAAACGTATCCTGTTTTGTTGGACCGCGTGGGCGGCCGGGCTGGGTCAGCCGGCGTGGATCGTCCAGGCCCATGCCTTGCTCAACGTCGTCTGCTGGCTCGCGCTCGCCGCGGTCCTGCTCCGCTGGTTTCCGCTGAACAACTGGGAAAACTTTCTGCGCTGGGCGGCCGTGATGTTTTCCCACGGCATGTGCATGAGCGTGCGGCACTCGCTCGTGGATGCGCCCAGTCTGCTGCTCGTCGCCCTGGCGATGCGCTGGCTCGAGGAGGGACGTTCCAAGGCTGGCGCCGTGACGCTTGCGCTCGCCGGGTTGGGCAAGGAAACCAGTCTGCTCGCCACCGCCGGACTGGACTTTGACTGGCGGGCGCCGCGCACCTGGCTGCGCACCGCCGTGACCGTCGGACTCGTGGCGTTGCCGCTGTTATTGTGGATTGGATACGTCCGCGCGAAATTCGGAAAGGCCGACGACCCCGGTCTTGGCAACTTCACCCTGCCGTTTTCCGGTTTTGCCGAGAAGCTCGGCGTGGCCTGGCACGACGCGCTCAGTTCCGATGCCTCGAGCCTGGAATGGGCTGTGCTCGTCACGGTGGTGGCGCTGGCCGCGCAAGGCCTTTTCTTCCTCCTGCGCTGGAGTCCGGCGGATCGGTGGTGGCGGGTGGGTTTCACCTTTGCCGTGATGATGCTGTTTCTTTCCACGCCCGTTTGGGAAGGGTATCCCGGAGCGGCCACGCGGGTACTGCTGCCCATGACCCTGGCGTTCAATATTCTCGTGCCGCGGGGCGTGCGCTGGCTGCCGCTCGTGGTCGTCGGAAATCTGACCGTCGCCGCGAGTGTATTCGAATTTTCACCACCGGCCGAGTTCTACACTGTGCGCGGCGATCGCAGTCTCGCTCCGGCCGTGCGGGTCATCGCAACGGAAGGCTGGCACGGTCCCGAGCGGCATTTGCAGCAACATTGGCGCTGGTCGTCCGGGCCGGCCACGGTGCGGTTTGTGAACGAAGCGACCGTCCCGGTCAGTGTGACCGTGCGTGGATTCACCAGCTCCGCCGACGAACTGCGCTCGGTGCGGGTGATCGCTGGAGAACGGCTGTTGTGGGGTGACTCGGTCGGGAAAGGACAGGCGGAGTTCCGCTTTGGGCTGACGCTCCCGCCGGGGGAAACGGAGCTGACCTTCGCGACCGACCGCCCAGCCGGGAGAGTGGGAAACGATCCGCGCGACCTGGCCTTCCAAGTTTCGAATTTGGAAATCGTCGTCAGCCCTGCCCGCACTGCACGATAGCCACCCATGGGTTTAAGCGTTCGTCAGATCCTGCGTTGGTTTCCGGAATTTCGCCGGCTGGAGAAGCGTGAAACGCGGCTGCAAGCCGAGGTGGCGAAGTTGCAAGCCGACCTCGCCGCGTGGTCGCGCTTTTCACCGCCCGGACATTTCTACTCGCCGTTGCCGTCCCAGGAGGAAATCGGTGACGCCTTCGTGCGGGGCGGATTTGGTCCGCCGTTTGCCGCGGTGGATTTGAACGAAGCCGCGCAGTTCGAGCGCCTCGAACGCTTTGCCGGCTGGTATCCGGAGCAGCCGTTTCCCGAGCTCTCCGTTCCGGAGCGCCGTTACTTTTTGGATAATCAATCCTATGGGCATTACGACGCGATCATGCTCTACGGCATGTTGCGCGAAGCTCGGCCCCGCCGCGTGATCGAAGTGGGCTCGGGTTTCAGTTCCGCCGCGATGCTCGACCTCAATGAGACGGTCCTCGGCGGCGAGGTGCAGCTTACCTTTATCGATCCGGATATGACGCGGCTGCGTCCCTTGCTCCGGGAGGGAGATCAGGGGCGCGTGACCTTGATTGAGAAACGCGTGCAGGACGTGCCGCTCGCGACCTTTGCCGCCTTGGGCGAAAATGACGTGCTCTTCATCGACTCGTCGCACGTGAGCAAGATCGGCAGCGACGTGAACCGCCTGTACTTCGACGTGATTCCGGCGCTCGCCCCGGGGGTTTTGATTCACATTCACGATGTCGCCGGGAATCTGGAATATCCGCGCGACTGGCTCGAGGAAGGGCGCGCGTGGAACGAGCAGTATCTGTTGCGCGCCTTTCTGATGAACAATCACGCCTATCGCATCGAGTTGTTCTCGGCGTGGCTGTGGAATCAGAAGCACCACGTGATTCGCGACCGCATGCCGCTTTGCGCCCGCGGGGGCGGCGGTCAGATCTGGCTGCGAAAACTTACGCGATAATCGGTTGGCGCGCCGCCAACGGGCGTACCGCCGCTCCTCGACCTGCTTGATGTCTCAATCGTGGTTCGATCCGACGCTCAAAACGTCGCGATGCTTTCCAAGCGCTGGCGGTAGCGCGCGCCAATCACCGCCGGCGAAAAGCGTGTGGCGATCGTCTCCCGGGCCGCCGCCCCCAATCGCGCTCCCAGGGCGCGATCGTGAAAGAGGGCACGCATGTACTCCGCCGCATGCGTCACATCGGGTTCAGCCCACGTGGAGCCCTTCGCGTAGGGTCCGTGATTTTGCTCAAGCGTGATTAGGTGCGCGCGCACCGGACAGCCGTTCTCGGGCGTGACAAACTCCGTGGTCGCCGACCAGTCGGTTGAGATCACCGGCTTTCCGAGGTGCATGCATTCCGCCACCGCCAGACCGAAGCCTTCGGAGCGGTGGAGCGACACGAAACAGTCACATGCAGCTTCGAGGGCGTAGATGTCGGCGCGCGGCAACGTGCCGGTGATCAACACGGTTTGTGGCAAGTCGGCGACGCTCGCTTGCAGGGCGGAGAAGTCGCCTTCGTTGCCCGCGACATTCTGCACTTTGATGACCAGGGCGGCGTCGCTGTTGGCGAGTCCGGAGCGCCGGAAAGCGTCGATCACACCGCGGGGATTTTTGCGCGCCGAGTAGGAGTTGAGGTCGAACAGTGTAAGAAACAGATACGTGGACGGCGGGAGGGCGAAGTGCGCGCGCAATTCGCTTAGTGGTGCCGTTGGCGGGGAAAACGCGATCGCGTGCGGCATCGTGAGCACGGGGAGCGGTGACTTCATCGCGATCGCGGCAGCGGCAAAATCGCTCGGGCACCAGATTTCCTGGTAGTAATCGAAGCTCGAACCCCAGGCATCGGGGAACTCGGGCAACTCCCAGGCAAAGTAGGCGATGTTGTATTTACCCGCGCGAAAGCCGGGGCCGTGGTGATGGTCGATGTCCCGTGATGCGGGCGGATCGAGGTGAATCACATTCACCGCGTGCGGATTGTCGTCCTGCAGGCGGGCGGCATAGGTTTGGTCGCCCAGCCGGTTTTTGCAGTTGAGCTTCAGCGGCACGAGCG
>JBBQEG010000030.1:0-24121 GCA_038320495.1 Opitutales bacterium
CTCGCGGCCGGACTTCGATTCAGTGACCACCGCAACCAGTCGGTTGTTTCGGTCCGTGACCGCGCCGACGAGTTGGGTGTGCAAACGAATTTTCACCCCGGCGGTCACGCACATCTCTTCGAGAACGACTTTCATCAACTCCGGGTCATAAATCTCACCCTTGGTCTTTTTCGCGATGTCACTGCCCTGAGCGATCATCGCCTGTAGAATCTCCTGCATGATTCCACTCTTCCGCGTGCCATCGATAATCTTGGTGAGCATGCCGGCGGTCCAGACGCCACCGAGGCAACCCGCGCTCTCAATCAACTGGGTTGTGGCTCCCGCGCGGGCAGCCGCGAGAGCGGCACCGATGCCGGCAGGGCCAGCCCCGACCACCAAAACGTCGCTGCGGCCGGCGACCGGAATGGCACGTTTCGCTTCCATGAAGTGACCATCAGCGGTGAGTTCTCCGCCCGTGCGAAGCACTTCTCCGCGGCCGAAATCAGGGAAGGCGCCGGCCCCACGGGTCACAGTGGGCGCCGCTGGCTGCGCGCGCAGTCGAAACGAAGACGGACCCAGCGCCGCGCCGAAGGCGGCAGCTTGCAGGAAATGGCGACGCGACTGCCCTGGGGAGAAGTCTGATGAGTCCATAAGTTGATTACGTTCTTAAAATGAGCCCTTTACCCCGAGGGTCAGGCCCACCCCATTGTGGTTGGTGAAATTCACCTTCGCGTATCCCGGCGTGGTTGAGCCGTAGCGCATCGTGACGTAGGGCGAGTTGAATACATTCTGGGCGTTGATATAGAGGAACATGTTCTTCCGAATCTGATACTCGGCATTCAGGTCAACACTCAAGCGGCGATCCTGATATTCATAGCCATCGGCGCCAAACGCGGGTTGAGCCCCGAGTCGTTGCCTTCCGCGATAATTCCACTTCGCCATGAACTGGAACGGTCGTTTACTAAACGTGAAACCCCAGTTGAGCGTCTCCGGCACAAACCCGCTGAAGTCTGCATCCTGATCCCCATCGAGATCGAGCTTAGTGCCATTGACGAAGCCGCTGAAGTAGCGCCCCCAGCCCCCGAGCGGGGCCAGCGAATGCCGAATGTTGAACTCCGCTCCGGAAACTTTGGCGTCCCCGGAATTGAACTTCGTGGAAATCCGCCAACCCACGTAACGCGGGTCCAGCCCCAGCGCCTGCGCATCCGCCGCGGTCGCGATGATGACTTTGTTGCCGAAGAAATCCGTTACGTCCTTCTGAAAAACCCCGATGCTGAACAAGCCGCCCTTCTCCGTATAGTATTCGAGCGAAAGATCATAGTTGTCCGCCGACCAGGGACGAAGGGCGGGGTTGCGCAACGTGATGCTCCCGGGGGCGGCGTCGGGATCGACGGCGTCCTCGTCATCATCATCGATCGTGGTGTTGGGAATTATTTCCGCTAGATTCGGACGGCCGTACGTCTTGGCGTAGGCAAGCCGCGCGATCAGATTCGGTCGGATGTTGTAGGTGAAATGGAGACTCGGGTAATACCCATCGTAGGTCCGCTGCGACGTCGCTCCGCGCTCGGTGTGGGTCAAAGCCAACTCTTCGAGGGAATTCGCGGAACCCGCCTCAGGTTTCCGGATACGCTGACCGGCCGCAGTGCGAGCAAAGGTGCCGTCCGAATTGCGGACAAACACGGCGTCCGGCTGTACCAGTGGCCCGCGGCCGCTGACGTCTGTCTTTTCGAATCGCACGCCGCCCAGCACTTTCAACCGATCACCGAAGAGATCCACTTCGCCCTGGAGGTAAGCGGCCGTGACCGACTCCTCGAAGGCCAGTGAGTTTGTCACCCGGAAGAGTTCCGCCGCCCGGAGCTGTGCGGCCGTTTGGGTGAACAACGAGGGATCCCTTTGATATGCCTCGAGCGCGAGCTTCGGTGAGATGAACGGGATTTCGCGGAAACCGTAATAGTGATCTTGTCCGCGGAACACGTCCGACACGAACGGCACCGGCGAGCGATCGCCGTTTATGCCGTTGTAAGTCCAGTTGATGTTCTGACGCCGGATGTCGCGATTTTGCGTCCGATGTTGACCGCCAAACTGCAGCGCCGCCGGAAAACGAAACTTGGAAAGGCGGCGCCGCACATCCAGGCCAAAGGTCTCGAACTCGTCCACCGTGTCACGCGGGGTCGAGTTCGCCGTGTTCAGATTGTAACTGGCAGGATCCGTGTAATCGACGGCGTTCCCCGCGTTATCGTAGACTTCGATCACTTGCGGGCGGACGCTGTTGACTTCGCGGAACGTGACTCGGATCGGCACGCGGCTCGACATGCCAAACTGCCGGAAGTTGCCGGAGTCGATGCCCAGGTAGCCGCCATAAGCACGCGACTTGCTGGCGAGCGTCTCGACGCGCCAGACGCCGTTGTCGTAGCGATACGCAAGATTGCCGCTTGTCGTCGTCAGCACCGGATGAACCGATGCCGCAGCGCCCCCGGAAAGGGCGCCTCGTCCCGTGGCGCCGTTCGTATAGTCAGGCCCGTAGCTGAACGGCATTCCGCTCGCGGGCGTAGGCGTGCCATTGGTCCCCGCGTTGACCGTGAAGTCGACGGCGAGACGCTCCGACTCATAGTGGCTCCATTGCCCCCCGATGCTGAGAATACCGTTCGGAGTGATGCGCCAGTCGGCTTTGATGCCGAGCGAATCCCGGGAGATTACGCGGGGAGAATCGAACATCCGATAGCTCTGCAGGTAAGGCGCTGAAATCGACGCGCCGGTATTCGTACCTCCATTGTTATACGTGTTGGTGGAACGGTGCTGCGTGCTGAAGCGCCGCGAGGTCAGCCCGGTGAAGACAAATCCGAGCCGCTCATTTATTGGCAGTGTATAATCGAAATTCGCACCCGGAAGGATTTTGTAGATTCGTTCGTCCGTCGTGTGCGGCAGCTTTTTCAAGCCTAGATTCTCGGAATGTCCGCTGAGGTTTACGTTGTAGCGAAACTGCGCATCCTTGCGTTCAAACGCACTTTTGCTGACGAGGTTTACCGAACCAGCGAGGGAATCAGCGGCATTGGCCGGCGTCGGCACCTTGGTTACCTCGATCCGGGCGATGTTGTTAATGGAGGTGTTATTGAATGAAAATTGACGCGAGTCGCCGAACGTGGTCGACGTGCTGGCCATCTGCGCCCCATCGGTGGAAATCGCGGCGAGGTGGCTCGAGAAACCGCGGATGGATATATACGCGATGGTGCTTCCGTCCTCGTTGTCATATTCGGCGGTCAGTCCCGGCATGAATTTTAGAAACTCGCCAATGTTGCCATCCATGACATCGCCCAGTGCGTCCGCCGCGACGACGTTCTTGATGTTGGGAGCGAAGCGCTGCTCGTTGATGGCGATTGCGGCGCCATCCGTGTCGCGCGAAGTGGAGACGGTGAAGGAATCAAGCTGCACCACCCCGGCCTGACCGTACCGCGCGAGATTGGTGAGTTCGACATTGCGTACGACACTTTCCCCGCGGGGAACCTCGAGGGTCACGGACTGCGAATCAAGTCCGGTGTAGAACACCTCGAGCACGAGGGTACCAGCCGGGACCTGAGGCAGCCGATATGTTCCCGTTTGGTCGGTGAAAGCCACGAGGTCCGTTCCTTTCACGCTCACGCGCACGTTGTTCAAATACTGTCCCGAAACCACATTTTGAATCCGGCCGCTCACGGAAGCGGTCGAGGTCGCGGCTATGGAATTCTGATCAGTCGCGGCAGTGGCCTGTCCCGGAGCCAAGGCCAGAGCAAGCCAGCTGCCGATGAGGGCGAGAGGATTTTTTCGTTTCATGGTTCGCGGAGGGGCTTTCGGGGGTGGAAGATTTGGTTCGGATCCGGGAAGGGAATGCGACCGACGCATCACGCTGAAGGCTCGGGTGGCAGGGTCCTGAAAAATGGCCAGCGGGGTCGTTTCCAACATGCGTTCAAGCGCCTCGAGAGCGGTAAAGTCGCCTGTGATGCCCTGGGTCCGGACCCCGCGCACCAGAGGCGCGGAATATACAATTTCGACTCCGGCCTGTTGCGCTGCACGCTTGAGGGTCGTGATCGCCTCGCCGGCCGGAATATCGAACCGCCTGCGAGCCGCCTCGCCCTTCGCATCGGGAGCGGCCGCGGCCATGGCGACCAGCCCCAACGCGACAAACAGGCCGCAAAGCCACGCCAGTCGACGCGATGAGGGGGAAGCGGCCAATGAAAGCATGGGGCATGGGGAAGCACCGTGGTGCCTCCCTAGACGTTTGATGGATGAATTCACGCTAAGACCTTTTTTTCATTCCGTGCGATTTTTGCGCCGCACGCCCGAATGCGGCTGCGATTCATTTCACTCTTCACCGCTACCTTCGGCCGACCACGAGGGCGACGGAGAGTCGATCCACCCACGCAAACATTATCAGCGGCGAGGGCGCAGGATGATCGCGCTCGCACCCGGTCGCTCCGCACTTACCTCCACCGTCGCCTCGAGCAGCCGCACAAATCCATCTACATTGTCGGACCGGATGGACGCAACAATCGGCACTCCGTGCAGTGATTCATCTGCAAGAGTGATTTGAGTGACGTTGCGACGATTAAACTCAGCCACCACATCGATCAGCGGAGTCGACGTGAAATCCAGCAGGCGCGGCTGCCAGTTCAGCAAGCGCGCGATTTCCTCCGGCGAAGCAGTCGTGACGGGGGGCGCAGTGATAACGGCTGCCACGGGAACGACGGTGTGCTGTCCGGCAGTCAGTTCCGCGATAAAGAGCTTCTCTTTCGGCAACACCGTCCGGTGGTCACGCGACGCAATCGAAGCCGTTGCGTTCTGCGCCAGGTGGACGGTCCCCTCCGTGACGAGTACCTCCACATTCGCCCCGGCGAGCTTCACATTGAAGGCCGTGCCGATCGCCCGGACATCGACGCCGCCTGCTCGAACCACGAACGGTCGCGTGGGATCTTTCGTCACGGAGAACTGCGCCTCTCCCTCGACCAGCAGGACGCGGCGCTCACCGGCGGAAAACTGCACGAACAGATGGGCGCCTCCATTCAAATCCACGATCGTGCCGTCCGGCAAACGCTCCTGCCGATAGCTTTCCGTTTCATAAGCCAGCGGAGCTTCGGGAGCTTTGAATACCGACGACGACCAGGTCAGCCACACCAGCGCGATTGCCGCCGCGGCCGCGAGTGGCGCCAGCGTCCAGACGCGATGTCGGCGCCGGGGACGCGCCAACAAATCCGGGTTGGGCTCCAGACTGTGTTCAGGCTGCCATTGCGCAAGCTGGTTGAAATCGGACCACATCGCACGATGCCGGTTGAACGATTCGCGATGGTCCGGGTCCGCGGCAAGCCACTGCAAGAATTCATCCTGCTGCGCCGGCGTGAAACCCCGATCGTGTTGCACCAACCAGTGCGCCGCCTGCGCCTCTACCGTGTCCCGGGGGGCTGGAATGTCGGGCGATGTACTCATGGCCAGCGACCTTCCCGCTCGCGGCGGTACCGCAACATGAACTCCATGCACTTTTTCACTCCGATCGTCAGCTGCGCCGACACCGTGTTTTCCGAAAGGCCCAGCTGCTCGGCGATCTTCTTCTGCGACAATCCATAGACCTTCCGCAACGTGAAGATCTGTCGACAGCGGTCAGGGAGATTTTGAATCGCCTCGGTCAAAAGTTCGAGTTCCTGATTATGGGCAATCGCGGCAGGAATGCCGTCGCCCTCCTCCAAGACGGATAGCACCTCATTATCCACTAACGGTTCCGTGCGTAAGAACTTTCGCCGACGCAGACGGTCGACAGCCAGATTGCGGGCGGTCGCAAAAATAAATGCCTTTGCCGACGAGAGGCTCTTCGTCGCGCGGGCCCGCAGGGTCCGCAGGTACGTTTCCTGGATAATGTCGTCGATATCCAGTTCGCCCGGGAATCGGCTGTGCAACCAGGCGCGCAACATGGCATCGTGCGGCTGCACCTGTTCAGAAAACCAGCGGGCTTGTTCAGGGTCTTGAAACGACACGGCGGGGTCCGGAACCATTTACGGCCACAGGCCGGATGATCGAGCAAATTATGCGAACCCGGTGAGTCAGGCGGCCATATCGATGTCGACGTCCCGGACGCGACCCACAAGCATGAATGCCGGCCTCACAAGAACACTCCTTCGCACCGTACGGAGTCGGTGCGAAGGAATCGAAGGAAAAGACCGCTTAGAAGCGGCCGGTGATACCCACCGTCATCGTCGTGCCTGGGTAGTTGAAGTACTCGACCTGATCCGGAATCCCGCGATACCGGCGCTGCGGGACGTTGGTCAGATTATCAATATCAAGCGTTACCGTAACCGCCGGACGAATCTGATACGAGAAACCCAGGTTGATGAGCTTGCGTTCGACCCGATATAGATTTCGGCCGAGAGCTGCGGCCGAATAACTCGTCAGATGCGTGCTCGCATAACTGCCAAGGAGTCGCGTACTAAAGCCACGGTACCGCCACGTCAGACTCGCGTTGAGGGTGCGTGGAACGAAGCCCGCCACCTGCCCGGTCGAGCGAATTTCAGAGCCGCCGAAATTTCCTTCGGTCTCCAAGCGCGTATAGTTAACCATGCCACTCAAGCCCTTGAGCACGCCCGGCAGGAAGGTGAACTGTTGCTGGTAACTAACCTCCCAGCCTTCCACGGTCGCAGTCCCGGCGTTGGCCGACTGCAAGATCGAAAACCCGGGATACTCGCCATTGTAGCCGTTGTCGGTGCCGGTTCCCACCGTTCCGGAAACAATGCCATTCACAATATAGTCCTGAATGGTTTTATGAAACCAGCCGATCGACAGCGCACCAACCGGTTCGAAATAGTATTCGAGGGTCGCATCCCAATTCTTCGCGGTCTGAGGGAGCAGCGAGGGATTGTTGATCGAAATCGTCTGATTGTTTTCATTCGGCGTCTCATTCGGCGCCAGGCTACCAAAGCCGGGCCGGCCGAAACTGGTCGACCAACTGAGCCGGGTTTTCAGGTTGGCCGAAATATCATGCGATAGGTGGATGCTCGGAAACGATTTTGTATAACTTCCAGATGTCTCCCGCTTATTGTCGGCATAGTCGCGTTGCGCCGCCCCCACCGGATCAGCGAGCTGTTCCGCCGCCGTGCTCAAGCGCCGGGCCCGGACCCAACCCGAGGCTTCGTTTTCGGTTTTCTCAAAGCGAACTCCGCCCAGAAAACCGGTGCGGGCGAGCCATCCCTCCCGCCCAAAACGACCCTGGGTCATGGCGTAGGGCGCCGTCACGGTCTCTGTCACCTTGCGGGTGCCCGTGTACTTGCTCGACTCGCGGAAATAGTTATCCTCGCGCCAGATCGTCGGATCGATGACTTCCCGCGCGCGGATAAAATGAGACGCTTCCCATCTCGGCAACCGCCGCCCGGTCTTCACCTCATCCATCATCAACAGCGAAGGCTCCGATGGTAGCGCGGTCGTGCCGGTATAGCTCCAGCGGCGCGAAGCGTTGCCCAGTCCAACCACCTGCTCGCGCCAGTTGAAGCCGGCCTTGACAAAAACCGGGAAGCTCAACGGCAGTGCATAGCGAACATCGGCGCGCACCTCGGTCACCTCATGCAATTGGGTGTTGTTGCCATTCGTAAGCCCGTTGGGTGCCGGGCGGTAGTTAGCCGGATTCGTGAAATCGAGACCGCCATTCTGGATGAATTGGGGATAGAGATCCGACTGCGTGCGGTCGAGAATCCAGCCGACGTTATTCAGACGGTTCACGAGCACGCCGCCTTCGCCGTTGCCGATGTTGATATGGGTCTGGGTGTAGCGGGCGTTGTAGTCAATCTGCCAAGGACCCCAGCGGTGCTCCGCTCCGATATCAGCCCGGCGCAAGCGGTTGAAGAAGTTGTTCGGACCGACCATCGTGATGTCGATGGTCGATTGCGGCACCGGCCGGACCGTGGTGACGCGATCGGTGAAGCCAGGCACAATGCTCGAGGTGGTGGCATTGGGGACAAAATTCTGACCCTGGCTGGTATAGGCGCGAGTGTCATACTGGCGGCGGTACACTTCCGAATGATCAATATAGGCCGCCAGAAAACTAAGCTTCGTGGCGGGAGACAGACGGAAGTCGATTTTTGTATTTACGTTCTTCTGCCGGCGATGGTTATAAACATCACCGGTGCGGTAGTCCCAGACGTAAGCAGGCTGGGTGGTCGTATTCTGGAAATCCCGCTGACTGGTGAACCAGCCCAGCGCGGTCTCGCTGTTAAAGATGTTTAACACCACACCGAGATTCCGACTGCCGCCGAACGTGTCGAAAACCTCCTGGTAAGAAAGATTGGCCAACCCGTGGACCCGGCGTTCCTCCCGCAGCGGAATCTGCTGGGTAAACGACGGCGCGACACGCGCGGAAAGCGTATAGGTTATACGGCGCTTTTCCCGCATGCTCAGCGGGGAGCGGCTCTTGAAGTTGATCGTGCCACCGAGCGAATCAGCGCCCTTGTCCGGCGTGTGCCCCTTGATCAGTTCCACTTGGTCAAACATCGCGCCCGTGATGTTGTTGACGAAGATGGACCGGCCCATCCCACCCTGCCCCGTCAGCATCGCTCCATCCATCGTCACGGTATTGAGGCCCGGGCCCATGCCCCGGACGTTGAAGCCCGAGAGGTTACCGCCCGCATCGAGCTCGCCGTATATACCGGGCAGGCGAATTGCCACCTCGCCGGCATTCATATTCGGCAGATTGCCGAAGGAATCCATCGCCGCGATATTCTTGAGATTCTCGGAATTCCGCTGCGCCGTGATCGCCGAGGCGTCGCCTTCGCGTTCGCCGACGACTTTGAACTGTTGCATCTTATAAATGCCGGTCGTGAGATCGAAATCCTGAGTCATCCGCTGACCGGCGGCGACGCCCGTTTGGCGCCGAACGGAGTCGAGTCCTATATACGAGACCAGCACTTCGTGCGTTCCGGCGGGTACACCGGTGAGGAGGAAGCGACCCGTATTGTCAGTCAACGCCGTCAACCCCAGCGTGGGGATCTCAACGCGCGCGCCTTCGAGCAAGTTGCCCGTCGCCGAATTGCTAATCGTACCGGTAAGGACGCCCGTGGCCGCCGTGGCGGAGGTCGGTTCAGCGGCGGAGATGATTGTTCCGGGGGCAAGCGCCAGCGCGAGCCAGCCGCCGATAAATGCGAGGGGGTTTTTTCGAGTCATGGTGAGTTTGGTTTGGTTAACTTAGGATAAATTCACTACCGGTTGGCCTAGAAAGAATACGTCGTCGTGAAACGAATCTCCCGCGGAGCCACCAGATCGTAGCGACTATAGGCCACGCCGCGGCCACCCGGAATTTCAAATCCGTCCGGCGCACTGGCCGAGATCGCGAGTCGGGCCGGAATAATATCCGTCCGATCGAAAAGGTTGGAGATATTCATCTGAAAACGGACCCGGCCCGGCAATCGCTTAAACTTGCGGGTGTAGGCCGTCATGAAATCCGCGGCCGTGATAACCTTCCCAGAAATCTCCTCGCCAGCCGAATTGGAACCAATGATATTTGCGCTCCTCCAGCGCCAGCCGCCACCCACGGTTAGCCCGGTCAGCGCGCCCCGCTTGAAATCGTAGGCGGTGAACAAACTGATCTTGTGCGGCCGCACGCCCCAACGTTTGAGCTGATTCTGGCGTTCGTTATTCAGCGTATCCACTGTATCGAATATTTCCTGGGCAACCGTGTCGCCTGTCGAGGTGGTCAAGGTTGAGAGATTCGCAGCCGGGTTCATATTTCCCAACTCGATCCATTTCGCCACGGTGCCATCGGGCGAGTATGCCCCCGGGTCAATGAGATAGGTTCCCGCCGCATTTTGAGTGACGCCTTGCACCAGGAGCACGTCGCCATCCGGTTTTAAGCCGTACCAATTATTGGCCTCCACCGCCAGATTGCTGCGCCTCGAATCTGTATAAGAATAATTGCCGACGAAGCGCCAGCTCGAGGTCAGGTTTGCCGTGACGCGCGCCTCGTAACCTTCAGTGTCAAAGTCCGACGAAATCGATGAAACCGGTGGCGAATAGGTCCGTCGGACCGTTTCCCATTCCGATGCCGAGAACGGCAGCCCCGCTCCGACGAGCACGCCGCCCAACGCTTCCATGACTCGGATGTTGCGGTTCGCGAGCGCGCCCGCGACAGGCGCCGTCACGCGACCTTTCTCGCTCCCCGTGAAATAGACCACACGCGCATTCAGGCGGCCCTCGAGCAAATCGAAACCAAGTCCATAGTCTTCGCCTTCTCCCGTGGACAGCGGCGCGAGCTTCCCCTCGGGAAAGACGGTGCGGGCAAGCGGCGGAATGCCGACATTGGATGATCGATTGGCAATAAAGGACATCCAGTCGGTGACGTGAAACACCAATCCGGCGGTCCGCGTCTGCCCCTCCATGTTGTTGAGCACGCCTTTGGAACGGTCACGATCCACCACGTCTCCTCGAATGGGATCTTGATAATAGCCGAGCTGGAGATTCTCGACGATATCCTTCCGGTAGCCGAACGTCGTAACCAACCGGCCGCTCAGGAAATAGCTCTGTACTGCGACCAACCGCGAATCCATCTCCTGCATCATGCCGCCATTATCAGCGCCACCGGCCTGCACATTCGCGTACGCTGTAGTGTAAGTCTGGTTACCAACGGTGATCGAAGCTGGCAGCTTCTGCCAGTCGCCCGCCCGATAGGTGCCCGTATCGCCCTCGGTGAGATAGTTTCGAACACTGATCCGGTTGTTTACCTGGCTCGGCACCGCATTGAAGGGACGCCCCGCCATCACCAACCAGGAATTGGCGCGCTGATCCAAGACATCCGTTCGGGAAACCAAGCCCGCAAGGCGGTGACGACCAAACCATTTCGATTTTGTTTCAAGCGTATAGGAGGCCGAAAGCCGTGTTTCCCGGCTGTGACCATAATGAATATCACGCGTCCAATTGCCATCAAAGTAAAGACGACCCGCGTAAGGATTCGTCGGACCCGCAATCCCGAGCGTGCGATTCGGGTCGCCGCGAAGAATGGGACTATTGCCATTCATCAGGTTAACGACCGCGTTGGTCTGCTGATAATTGTGAGCCAGGTTGAAAATCAGGTTTCGCGTTGGCTGCCAGTCCATCGAGGCTGTGAAATTCTTCAGGGTCTGATCGCGGAACATTCCCGGACCGGGTGCATTGCCATTGAGCGGATAAAACTCCGGATCATGGATGCGCAAGGCGGACGCCGTGACACCCGGCGTTCCGTCCGGAGCCCGCACGACAGCAGTATTATAGCTCCCGGTGAGATACGTGCCGATGGCATCAAAAAGAGTGCCGTCATTTTCAATATAAGTAACCCGCCGATTCAGGCCTCCGCGCGTCCCATCCCGACCGATGATCCCGAGGGCTTGCTGCGCGGCCGTCGGCAAGGCCGTGCCAGGCGCCACCGTGACCGCGGAGACTCCACGAGCCTCGCGATTATCATACCAGGCGAGTACCTGCTCCACCTCCGAGAACGAACGAATGACCGCATTGGTGTCACGGCCAGTCTCGCCCATGACGGTAAACGTCAGCGACTTCTTCGGCCGCCACGTCACGGACCCAAAGATCCGCTCCTTGTCCTGATAGTCGAAGGCCCGCCATCCCCCGTTCTCCTGATCGAGCGCCGCAATTGCGACGGCCAGTTTTCCTTTCACCAATACTTTGTTCGCGTCGACCTCGAGCCGACTTCGGTCAAAGGAGCCAAAGCCATAACGGATGTTCGCACTATCGCGGTGGGTGACGGCGATCTTGGAGGATTGGTTCAACAACCCGCCGGGTGCCCCAATGCCGAACAATATGCTATTGGGGCCACGGCTGTCTTCGTACCGCCCTACTCTATACGGGTCGCCGGGCGTGATGCTCGTAAAATAATCCATGCCCTGACTGGCAATGAGCCCGCGGATCTGGATGCCCGCGTTCAAGGCATGCCCGCCGATGATTCGATTTTGCTCCGAACTCGCTCCCTGCGAATTTGTATCCATCTCGGAATTCACCGAGTATTCGAGCAGTTCCTTGAGGTCCGTGATTCCGGCATCGTCGAGAAACTCCTTCGTAAACACCGAGACGGAACTCGCGGTGTCACGCAATCGGGTGTTCAAACGACTACCGGCCAGGGTGTTCTCCGCAACATAGCCAACGTCGCTGCTCGTATTGACAGTAAAAGGGCTCAGTTCGACCACTGCCTCCTGATCAGGTTTAGGCGGCACGATTGCTTGCGCGCGCAAGCCCACCGTGGAGAGAAGCGTCAGGCCGGCCAAGCCAGCGCCAAGCCGAGTAGCGAGTGGGCGGTGTATCATAAAATGGGTAAGAGCGGGATCCCGCGACGAGATCCCTGACGAAAAGCGGACGGGGTAAAACGAGGGGTTCTACTCGCAGTAAACCCAGTCGGATCAACGCGAGCAAGGGGGACTGATCCGAAAAAGCCGGATCATTGGGATAAAGAATACTCCGGCACCGCGGGAGAATATTGTAGCGAACAGCCAATTTTTGGTAAGGAACCGCCATCCGGGTCCGATATATTCCCCTCTCACGACGGACGGTACGTCGCGACCCCGCGTACGTGCGGAATCGCGTTGCTCTGAGCAGCTCACCCCTTTGGGAGGCTAAACACGCCCAAAGCCACGCCCGCGCCGCCGATTGATATCCGTTACAAGGGCTTAACGGAATCCCTTTTGCTTTTTACCGCTGCGAACAATTTATGCACAGTCTCAGCGACTCAGCTGGCCTGAATTTGCAATCCGTCCTCCGAATATTGCCACCGCGGAGCCCGACCGCGATCACGAACACCGCGGGAAAACGCGCTGCGACCAAGATGTGCTCTATGAAATTTCGCCTCGGTCGCCAAAAACCGTTCCGCCTGCCACCAGGCGCATCACTCGGAATCGAGTTCGCTTAAGGAGCCGATCGATGAGGGATTTCTTCATTGGGGGGTCGCCTGATTGATCACCAACGATTCACGCTACGACACGAAGAGAAGACGACGCCACGTCAGAAAAAATTCTGTTTTCCCGTCCGTTCGATACCGATGCTCCATCGGACGCGAGCGCCGGTGTAATCACATCCATCAAGGCTCTTTCTGAACCGAATGCCATGATCCGACCTCTCCGCTTGTCGGTGACTAAATAAAAGGCGGACCGAAGTCCGCCTTGAAAGAAGAAAGTTGGAGTGTGCGGCAGCTTAGGCCGGAGTGGGCGCTGTCGCAGGTCCCATAGGCTCTGGCTCGGGAGCCTTTTCGGGGGCCTTTTTGCCCCCCGCCTCCTTGCTTTCAGTGGCGGCGAAGCTGGGCACGATCGGGGAACGGATTTCACCGAAGTGGAGGATCTCCAGCACATGTTTTCCGTCGATGGTCTCGTGCTCCAACAGCGCCTCGGCAATCTTGTCGAGGGCTGACCGATGCTCGAGGAGGATCTTCTTCGCCCGGATATATTCAGTATCGATGATGCGATGAATCTCCTCATCGATCTTGCGAGCGGTTTCCTCGGAAATGTTTTCGTTGCGCGTGATGTCGCGTCCCAAAAAGACCGTGTCGTGATTATCGCCGAAGGCGACCGGACCCAACGGGCTCATGCCCCAATCACATACCATGTGACGCGCGATCTTGGTGATCTGTTTAATGTCCCCGGCGGCGCCACTGGAAATATCTCCGAGCACCTGCTCTTCGGCGATCCGACCGCCCAACCCCATCGCGATCTGGCTCAGCATGCGCTTCTTGGCGTGCGTTAAAATATCTTTCTTGGGGATGAACATCGTGCTGCCGAGACTCCGGCCGCGGGGGATAATCGTCACCTTGTGCACCGGCATGTGGCCGTCGTCGAGCACCGCTTGGATCAGCGCGTGTCCAGCTTCATGATACGCCGTGAGTTTCTTTTCCTCGTCGTCCATCAGGCGCCGACGCTCGCGGCCGAACTGCACTTTTTCGCGCGCGTCATCGACGTCGATCATCTCGACCTTTTTCTTGCCTCGGCGGGCAGCCAGAAGAGCGGCTTCGTTCAGGAGATTCGCGAGTTCTGCTCCGGAAAGCCCGGGCGTGCCACGAGCGATGACTTGGAGGTCTACATTCTCGGCCAGGGAAACACGCTTCGCATGAACGCGCAGGATTTGCTCGCGACCGATCAAATCGGGAAGATCGACATAAATCTGACGATCGAAACGACCGGGGCGCAACAGGGCGCTATCCAATACGTCCGGACGATTCGTCGCGGCGATGATGATCACGCCTTCCGTGGTGTCGAAACCGTCCATCTCCACCAGAAGCGAGTTCAAGGTCTGCTCCCGCTCGTCGTTACCGCCGCCGACACCGGCGCCACGCTGACGTCCGACCGCGTCGATTTCATCGATAAAGATCAGACAAGGTGCGCTCTTGCGCCCCTGCTCGAACATGTCACGGACGCGGCTGGCGCCGACGCCGACGAACATTTCAACGAAGTCCGAACCGGAAATACTGAAAAACGGAACCTCAGCCTCACCGGCGACCGCCTTCGCGAGCAACGTCTTACCGGTACCCGGAGGACCGACCATCAGGATGCCCTTCGGAATGCGTCCACCCATCTTGGTGAACTTCTTGGGGTCCTTGAGAAACTCGACGACCTCGGACACCTCTTCCTTCGCCTCATCACAACCGGCGACATCGGCAAAAGTGATTTTGTCACGATCCCGCGTAAGCAACTTAGCCCGGCTCTTACCGAAGCTGAGGGCGCCTCGACCTGCCTGGCGAAGCTGACGCACGAACAGAAAATACAAGAGACCGATGATGATCACGAATGGAATCACCTGAGCGGCGATCGAGGTCAGCAGCGTCTGAGTCGGCTGCTCGACAAAGAGCTTGGACTCTTGCAGCCGCATCATATTCGCGTCAGTGAGGCGACCCGCCGCCCGAAACGGTTTAAAGGGCGTATTTATGTCCTTGCGACTCTCGCCCAAAACGGTCGCCCAATCACGGGCTCCGCCACTCGGGTCCGGTCGAATTACACTGCCCGGTTTGATGTGACCCGCGTTAGCGCGTTCCACAACATCCTGGATCGTGAGCATCTCTGGCGTTGTGCTCATGCTCGGCGTGTAATACAGCAGTGCCAGCACCGCGCCCACCAGGGCCAGCCAGAAGAAAAGCATCTTCGGTTGAAAGCGGTCCGGAGGCAGGTTCTTCAACGGACGGCGGTTCTTTTTGAGATCAGGTTCGGGCATTTACTTTTAGGACTGAGGGCGAAACGTGGATGTTCCGGGGGCATAAGTCAATTGATGCCCCGCTTGAAATTGCCGGACGACTGATGGCCCTTTCGCTCAAATCGCAAGCGATCTTCACAAATGACCGCGAAACCGTGGCGGCCCAACGACTGCCGGGTCGGTTTTGCGGCCATCACCGCGCTCAATAGGGTCTCAAACGCCTGACTCGAAATGCGTCCTGCGCGCGGTTCAGCCAACAGCCAGCGATGGAGCGCCCGTCGGACCAAGGCCCGCGGCTTTCCCGCGAGGCGTCCCAGCTCAAGGTGCCCCGCCGTCGTGAGCGGTCGCAACTCATCCAGCCATGACTCCAGAGCCTGATCATCCTCTTCCAACAGCATCCGCGATCGCGCCGCTCCAGCGAGCGCATCACGTTGCGCCGCCTCCGTCCAAGCCGGCACGACATCGCGGCGGATCCGGTTGCGGAAAAAAACTCCCAACTCATTCGAGGAGTCTTCGCGCCATCGAATCCCCGCCGTGCGCAACGCCGACAGGAGTTCGACTTTCTTCAACGAGAGGAGCGGCCGAACATGAACCCGATCTTGGGAAACCCGCTGGACCGGACGGGGCGCCGACAATCCCGCGGACCCACTGCCGCGAGCCAGCCGCATGAGCATCGTTTCCGCGATGTCGTCCTGC
The DNA here is from genome assembly GCA_038320495.1 of Opitutales bacterium. GTDB lineage: Bacteria > Verrucomicrobiota > Verrucomicrobiia > Opitutales > Opitutaceae > ER46. The sequence goes on from JBBQEG010000030.1 coordinate 15,826, forward strand.
TGATGACCGAGCCACACAATGCGCGCGTGCTCCGTGAAGAAGGCCATCCGCACGGCGCGCGCCTCCGCCTCGCTGGCATCGGGGTGCTTTCCGGGCCATTTCCCTTCCAACAGGGGCACGTCCAGCCCGGTGCAAACGGTCCGACAAAACCGTGCGTCCGCCCGCGACTCCGCGCCGCGCAGCCGGTGATCGAAATGCAACGCGCGCAGCAGCCGGCGCCGTTTCGGCCAGTGCGCCCAGACGAGAAGCAACAAGGCAAGCGAGTCCGCTCCGCCGGAAAACCCGATGCCCCACGGTGTCCGGGGCGGGGCCCTCGTTGCCCATGCGACGACTGCGGGATGCAGCTGCGACAACGGAATCAAAGCCGCCAGCCGTTCAGCCGCCGCCTGCCATCGCTTGGTTTTTTTCGGTTCGAGTGACCTAGCGTTTTTCATTCCGAAGCTGAATCAAACGACACTCGTGTAATGACGCCAACCAAGGAAGGGTTGTGATCGCGGAAGGGAGCACAACGCCGGCAGCACTCCGGACCCCTTCGTCCGCGCGCGGTCCGCAATGCCGCGACGCACCGACATGATCCACTCCGCTCCGGGTCAGGAAAAGCTCAGGTATTCCTTGCCAAAATACGGCACCAACGGCGCCGGAATCTTTACGCGGCCGTCTTCCTGCAGATTATTTTCCAACAAGGCCGCGAGAACGCGCGGCACGGCGAGACCCGAACCATTGAGGGTGTGAACCAGCTCGGTCTTGCCGGTCTCCTTCGCGCGAAAACGGATCTGCGCCCGGCGGGCTTGGAAGGCTTCGAAGTTCGAGCAACTCGACACTTCCAGCCAGCGTTTCTGACCTGCTGCCCAGACTTCCAAATCATACTTCTTGGCCTGCGAGAAGCCGATATCGCCCCCGCACATCAACAGCACGCGATACGGCAAATCGAGTTTTTGCAGAATGCGCTCGGCGTCCGCGCGCAGCTTCTCGAGTTCGTCGTAACTGGACGACGGATGCACCCACTTAAGGAGCTCCACCTTGTCGAATTGATGCAACCGGTTCAGACCCCGAACGTCCTTGCCGTAGCTCCCCGCCTCGCGACGGAAACACGGAGTGTAGGCGCAACGGCGAATGGGTAGCGCGCTCTCTTCGACGATCTCATCGCGGAAAAAATTGGTCAGCGGCACTTCCGCCGTCGGCACCGCGTAGAGATGATCCGCCGTCTCATACATCTGTCCTTCCTTATCCGGCAACTGGCCGGTGGCGGTCGCGCTGGCGGCATTGACGAAAATCGGCGGGTTCACTTCGACGTAGCCCGCTTTGACATTCTCATCGAGGAAGAACTGCAACAACGCGCGCACGATCCGCGCGCCGTCCCCTATATAGAAAGGGAAGCCGGCGCCAGTGACCTTCGCACCACGGGCGAAATCGAAGAGGTGATCAAACTTGGCGATTTCCCAGTGCGGCACCGCGTGCGGACGCGGCGCCTCATGGGAGCCATGCAAAGCGTGGACCACGTTCTCCTCGGGGGTGCGGCCTTCCGGCACACTCGCATGCGGAAGATTCGGCACCGACAACATCGCCTGGCGAAACTTCTCCTCGGTCTCCTTGAGCTGAACCTCGCGTTCCTTGACCTGCGCCGAAACCGCCTTCATCTCGGCCAGCTTCGCAACAAACTCCGGCGAGCCTTTCGGCAGTGCGGCCATGGCCGTGTTAGCCGATTTCTGGATCCCGCGAAGCGCCTCGACCTCGTGGAGCTGGGCACGCCAGGAACTGTCGATCCCGAGGACCGCATCGAGGTCGACCTCGAGATGCTTCTTGGCAATGGCAGCGCGAACAGCGTCGGGGTTCTCGCGGATGAGTTTCGGATCGAGCATAAACCTCAAGCTATGAACCGCGCCGCGGTGGGAATAAATACCAAAGTTCAACGCCCGCGGGGGAACGGGTGATGCTCCGCCCAACACCGCCCACCCCGCGCGAACTCATTCCCGAGCTTACTTCGCGCGATCGAAGCGAGCCCGAGCCCGTTGGAAACGCTGATACACCTCTTTCGCCGAGAGCAGCTTCAAGTCGCCCACGGGCGCTTGCACGACGACGTTCGAGGGGGCTTTCAAAGGATATGGACCAAAGAGCTGCGGATCGGTCGGGCCAAAAATACCCACCACGCGCACGCCCAAGGCCGCCGCCAGATGCATCGGACCGCTGTCGTTGGCAATGACCCAGTCGGCACGTTTCACCAGCGCCGGCAATGACACCAGGCTCGTGTTACCCGTCAAATTGAAGAATTGCTCCGGTGGATACGTCCCCTTGTCATGCACATAACTCGTGCCGGCCCACACCACCTTGCGGGTTTTCCCTTCACGCAGGATCAACTCGGTCAATTGCTTGAACCCGCCCCAACATTTCTCCGCGCGCCGGCTGTCGACGAACATCACGATCGGCCGGCCGCCGCCGCGCGCATCGGCAAAGGACAGATTGAGGCGATCGACCTCGCGAAACTTCAATTCGCCTTTCAGCTCCGCCTTGGCTCCGAGAATCGGGCAAAATTGCAGCAGGATCTCCAGGGCGTGACTGCTCGTCCCGTTCTTCGGGAGCGCGATTCGCTCATTGTAGAACACGCGTGAAAGTTCGCGCGCGTCAGCGCGACCGACCTTTCGCGCCGCCCGCACCCGAGAGGTCATCAATCCGGTGCGGAGCAATCCCTGCATGTCGAAGACGTAATCAAACGTTTTCTTCCGCAGCTCGTTGGTCAGCCGGATGAAGCCCTTGGCGCCCGCGTTGCGCTCGAATACATACACCTGGTCGATCGCCTCGCAGGCGCGGACGATCGGCGCAAAAATTTCCCGCACGACCCAGGAGATCCGCAGGTGATTGACCTGCGCCTTGAGCGACGCGGCGACCTGCAGTCCGTGCACGATGTCGCCCAACGACGACGGTTTGATGATAAGCAGTTCAGTCATGGCGGCGCGGGGCGAAGCTTGAACGAGAATCTGCTTTTAACCGCGAGAGGGTTACGTTTCATGGTTTTTCCCAGAGGAAATAAAAGACAAATCCCGCGCGTGTGCTCACTTTCGTTCTAAAATCACTTGGCTGGCTGATCGCGCACCTGCCTGAACCGCTGCTCCGTGCCCTCTCCGCGGCTCTCGGTGATCTCATCTTCTTCGTTCTCCCCCGGCGCCGCCGGCTGGTACTATCGAATCTCCACCACGCCTTTCCCGAAAAACCGGACGACTGGCACCGCGGCATCGGCCGCGAAAGCTGTCGGCGCTTGATCGAAACCGGCCTCCTGTCGCTCGCGACGCCTTTCCTAAGCGAGGATCGCTGGCGCGCCATCATTTCCCCCGGTCCGGGTTTGCTCGCCGCGCACGCGCGCCACCACTCCGACCCAGCGCCCACGCTGATCTGCTCCCCCCACCTCGCGTACTGGGAGGCGCAAACCGCCCAAAGCCTCGTCGTGCCCGGACCGTTTCCCGAGTTCGGCACGATCTACCGCCCACTCGACAACGCGGTCGCCGATGCCTTCGTGAAGGGCTCCCGCGAGCGTTTCGGTCTGCGCCTGTTGTCACGGAAAAATGGATTCGCCGAAGCTTTAAAGATTCTGCGCCGCCGCGGCTTTGTTGGCGTGCTCTTCGATCAAAACGCCGGTCTGCAAGGCGCCCTCACCACGCTCTTCGGCCGCGTGTGTGCCACCACCGAGCTGCCGGGACTGATGGCGGAAAAGTTTCAGGCCCGGGTATATGGGATCTTCCCCATCCGCCACGCCTTCTGGCGTGTCACGGTCGACCTGCAACCGATCCTCCACGACAACACCAGCACGGCAGTCACGATCGGGCTCAACCGCTGGCTGGAGGATCTGCTCCGCGACGACGACAATCTCTGCGCCTCGTGGCTCTGGGCCCATGATCGGTGGCGCAACCAGGACATGCCCTCGCGCCGCTTCCGGCTTGAAGCGAAACGCAACCTTCTCGCCGACGATCTCGCCGCCCGCGGGCTCACCACTCCGCTCCGCCGTACGCGAATCTGGATACGCCTCCCCAACTGGCTGGGCGATGTCGTGATCGCCCTGCCCCTGTTGCGCGCCCTGCGCGCCTCGCGGCCCGATGCTGAGATCACGCTCGTTGCGAAACGCCAATTCGCACCGTTGCTCGCGGCCTGGGGCGTGGCGGATCGCGTGTATCCACTTCCGCCGCACGGCCGCGGTTACTTCGCCGCGTTTCGCCGTCTCCGCGCCCAGTATCCGGATGTCTGGTTGCTTTTCACCAATTCGGTCCGCGGTGACCTCGAATCCTGGCTCAGCGGTTGCCGTCAGCGCTTCGGTCTCGTCCGAGCCGGCAAATGGCGGCCGTTGCTCTCGCATCGTTATCACGTGCCGCCCGACTTTAATGAAGCCCAGAGGCACCAACTCGAATTGTGGGAAACGTTTCTGCACCACTTCGGGCTCGCCGCGCCGCTCGACCGCTCGCCCGTTGACCCACCCCCGCTTCCGGACGATCGCCAGGAAACGTCGCCGCCGATTGGGCTGATTCCCGGTTCGGAAAACACTCCGGCCAAACGCTGGCCGGTGGAACATTGGCGTGCACTTATCGCCGCATTTCCCGACGAACACTTTCTCGTCTTCGGAACCGTCACCGACCTGCCCATCGCCACGGCCGTGTCCGACGGCTTCGCGGCGGAGCACGTGACCAATCTCGCGGGTAAAACGGACCTGCCGACGTTTGCCCGCCAGCTTTCCCGCTGTCGCGTGCTGGTGACGAACGACACCGGTGGCATGCACCTGGCTAACGCACTCGGCGTCCCGCTGATTGCACTCTTCGGGCCGACAAATCCGGTTCGCACCGGTCCCGTATTCTCCGGACCGGCCCGTATCCTGCAACCGCCCGGATGTCCACCGACCGGCGGTGGGGCGCTGGCGGCGCTTCTACCCGAAACTGTGGTCGCAACCTTGCGCACCACGCATCCCGCGTCAGTGTCCTGAGTTTGCGAGTGCGCGGTCCCCTTCAGCTCTCTCCTCTTCCTCGTGGCTCTTCTTTCCATTACCGATCTCAGAACCTATTTCTACACCCGCAACGGGGTCTATCGCGCGGTGGATGGCGTCGACTTCGAGCTCGAGAGAGGTGAAACGCTGGGAATCGTCGGTGAATCGGGTTCGGGCAAATCCGTCACGTGTTACTCGATTATGGGGCTGATCCCGCAGCCTCCCGGCCGAATCGAAAGTGGCACGGCCGTCTTCGACGGCGTGGACCTGTTGCACTGTACCCCGGCTCAAGCTGGAAGCATCCGCGGTAAACGTGTCGCGATGATTTTCCAGGATCCGATGACATCGTTGAACCCGTACATGCGGGTTTCCGACCAGATCATCGAGCCGCTGCTCATCCACGAGAAAATTTCCCGCGCCGACGCCCGGAAGCGCGCGCTCGAGATGCTCGACCTCGTCGGCATCAACGACGCCGCGCGTCGCATCAATCTCTATCCGCACGAATTCTCCGGCGGCATGCGCCAGCGCGTGATGATCGCGATGGCGCTGATCACACGGCCCGAGTTGCTCATCGCTGACGAGCCGACCACCGCGCTCGACGTCACCGTACAGGCGCAAATTCTCGAACTCATTAAGAAGATGCAGAAGGAGCTCGGGATGGCAGTGATTTTCATCACGCACGATCTCGGGGTAGTGTCCGGATTGTGCGATCGCGTGCAAGTGATGTACGCCGGCAAGATTGTCGAAAGCGCCGATACCCGCACGCTCTTCTATAAACCGCGTCACCCTTATACGCGGGCGTTGCAACGTTCGATTCCGGCTCTGCAAGGCAAAGGTCAGGAACTCTATACCATCCGCGGACTCCCCCCGGATGTTTCAAAAGCCCTGCCGGGATGTCCCTTCGCGCCGCGCTGCGAATTTGCCCAGGACAAATGCGTGCAGAATCCCGTGAAGTTACTCGAAGTCGCGCCCGGCCACGCCCACGCCTGTCTGCGGGCGCAACAGGGAGAAATCTGAACGCTGCTGCGTTCGAAATCGTCCGCCGAAAAATGGGGAATTGAAGAGCGAACGCGGAAAAAGCGGATACACTAAAAGGACTACAACCTTCACGATTCGGCTTCGGCTCTCATCTGTGCTCCCTGGCAACGTTCTCATCTCCTAACTCGCCCTAACGTGACTGAACCCATTCTCGAGCTTCGCGACATCAAGACGCACTTCCCGATCCAGCAGGGATTCCTCTTCAAGCGGGTCATTGGTACGGTGAAGGCCGTGGATGGGGTCACGCTCTCCGTGCAACGCGGCGAGGTCCTGGGCCTGGTGGGCGAATCCGGTTGCGGCAAATCCACGCTGGCCCGCACCGTGATGCAACTCGTGCCGACCACCGAAGGAACGGTCGTGCTGGAGGGAAAAAATCTCACGAGCGGCACCGCGGCGGCGTTGCAGGATGTGCGGCGCAATATGCAGATGGTTTTTCAGGATCCGTATGCGTCGCTGAATCCACGTATGACCGTTTTTGATACGCTGGCGGAGCCGCTGCAGGTGCATGGCGTGTGTGCCACGGCGGAGATTCCGGCGCGGGTCGCGGAACTGATGCAGCTGGTGGGCCTCGCACCGCGGTTCATGCAGAAGTATCCGCATGAGTTTTCGGGCGGGCAACGGCAGCGCATCGCGATTGCCCGCGCTCTCGCTTTACGACCAAAGATCATCATCGCGGACGAACCGGTCTCCGCCCTCGACGTGTCCATCCAGGCGCAAATCTTGAATTTGTTGTCGGAGCTCTGCCGGAAGATGAACCTGGCTCTGATTTTCATCGCGCACGATCTCTCGGTGGTGAAGCACATCTCCGATCGCGTGGCGGTGATGTATCTGGGGAAAATCGTCGAACTCGGACCCGCGGTCGACGTGATCGAGCGCCCCATCCACCCTTATACCCGAGCGCTCGTGAGCGCGATCCCAACCGCCGATCCGGATGCGGAGCGGACGCGCCAGCGCATCGTGCTGGCAGGCGATCCGCCGTCGCCGATCAACCCGCCGGTGGGATGTTCCTTTCATCCACGTTGCCCTTATATGCAGGAACGCTGCAAAGCGGCCGTGCCCCCGCTCATCCCCGGAGAACCAGGGCGCTCGGCGGCGTGTATTCGCATCGGCGAAATCTGATCGATCGGGCAGGAAGCCGCTGCCGCCTATCTATACCTGCCTGGCTCATTACAAGCCGCTGAGATGGGCCACGTTCATTGACGCACTTGCGCTATTTTTCGCGCCACGACTGTGAAGCAGTGGCACGCTTTAAATCACCTGCAGACTGTATATAGGATCGCCAGGGTTTCAGCTGCCTATTCGCCTAGTGACGTTTGCATACACGCCCGATCATCTGTTCGCCGGACTTTCTGGCGCTCAATCTGGGTTGTGGTGACGTCCGGGAAACAAGACGTGGCAATCCACTTCAATCACCGCAATCCGCGGCGACTCGATCGCAATGATAAACATTCATTACCGCCATCACCCGATCGTTGTTCGGTCCCGCGCTGCAGCAATTTCGCGAAAAAACCCATCGACCAGTTTCATGTCGCATATGCGACATGAAACTGGTCGATCCCGCCTGAGCGTTGCTCCCGATTTTCCCCGTCTCGACTCCACGAAAGACGCGTCAGGACGCGTCTGCGCGCCGCGCCTTCGCATGGGTCAGATGAACCCGGCGCCAAGGCATGCTGCACTGGAAGGGCACGATCACCGATTACGCCGGCATCATCGTTGGTCACGTTCTCCGACAAGAAGGAGCCCAGCATGAGCCGCGCCGCTCTGCTCGCCCGAATTTTTGCGCCGTCGTTGATTCGACCGACCAGCCGGATGTCGCATATGCGACATCCGGCTGGTCGGTCGATCGCGGCACAGCGGGGGGGGGAATCCGGCTGGATATATCCAAGCCGGTCACAAGTGGCGCCAAGATCTTCGGCGTGATCACCGCTAACTACGGACTAAATACAATTCGGCTCTTGTTCGGCGCGGGGAACTGTTCTTCGATGATCGCTATAGGCTCGCGCGAACCTTCCGGATTCACGAATCGCGTGAAAATCCGCCGGCGGAACCGGGACGAATAACGTCGGACACGTTCCACAAAGGACCGGGGCGGCGGAAAGGCTTTCTGCAGATCAACGATGATCGATGCTTCCATGCGAACCTCACCGAGTATCCGGAGCGGAAATACGCTCCCGCACCACTTCATGGGCCGCCTTATCGGTGCGCAAACCAAGAAACACCGGATGCCGGAGCAGGCCATCTTCAGTCCACTCGGTGAATCGCACTTGCGCCACCAGCTCCGGGCGCACCCACGTCACGCCT
>JBBQEG010000031.1:0-23188 GCA_038320495.1 Opitutales bacterium
TTCTTGGTCACCGCGGCCACGTCGAGGACGACGGCAGCCGGCACGGCCGGCTGGGGAGGGAAGGGATGGTTGGCGGAAGCGGGCGGCTGCATGGATTGGTAATGATACGCGCCAACGTCCCACTGGACGCAACAGGACGCGTAAACGCAAAGAATTCACCCAACGACCACCGAGCGCAACCCACCCTGCCAACTGCCGGAGCCCGCTTTTGTCGGCCCGTTATCGCCTGGACCGGAGCCAGGCCATCCCTGCCACACCGCCACCGCGACCGATCGTAGAAAGTTTCCGCCCTAATCCGAGAGCTGGTGCCACGCTAAACTCGACTCCGCGCGGCGGCGAATTTGCCGCGCTTCGGCCGCCCCTTGAAGGTGCGGACTTCGTGCACGTCCACGGTAATGTCAAAATTGACCTGTCCCTTTGGCGGAGGGTTTCCTAACTCTACGTGAGCGGAACGGGACCGGCTGGTCGCTAGTCCGCATTCCTTACCCTGTCCTTACTCGATCTTAAAATGAATCGCTTCTCATCGCTGGCCCTTCTCTTCACCGTTGCAACCGTCGGCGCACCGGCCGCATCACCGGTCGAGAAACCTCTGGTCGTCGTGAGCAACCCACCCGCGGTACAAATGCTGGTGCCGGGGTTCACCGTGCGGGAAGTTCCGGTGCAACTGCGCAATCTCAACAATCTGGTCTACGCGCCTGACGGACGACTCTTCGCGCTCGGCTACGATGGGAATGTCTATCAACTCGCGGACACCGACGCCGATGGCTTGGAAGACTCTTCCTCACTGTTCTTCGACAACACCAAGAATGCGATCCCGCCGAGCATCGGCATGGCGTGGGGTCCGGGCGGACTTTATATCGCGAGCCGCGGACGCATCCTGCATCTCCGGGACAAAGGGGATGGCACCGGCGAATTGCAGACCGTATCCGAAGGTTGGTTACCGCCCACGGCGGCGGCGGGGTCGAATCTGGACGCCATCGGAATCGCGGTCGACCCGGCGGGTAACATCTACTTCGGACTGGGCGTCGATGCCTGGAACGGCGCGTATCGGGTGAACAAGCAGACCGGGGTTTCCGCCTATAATCAATTCAGCGAGCGCGGAACCATCATCCGACTTTCGCCGGACTGGAAGCGACGGGATATTATTTCAACCGGATTGCGGTTCCCAGTATCCCTCGCCTTCAACGCGCACGGCGACTTGTTTTGCAGCGACCAGGAAGGCGCAACCTGGCTCCCGAATGGCAACCCCTTTGACGAGTTGCTCCACATCGTGCCGGGGCGCCATTATGGATTTCCGCCCAGGCACCCGCAGCATCTGCCGGGCGTGATCGATGAACCGAGTGTGTTCGATTATGGCCCGCAACACCAATCCACCTGCGGTGTTCATTTCAACGAACCCGTTGGCGGCGGCACCGCCATTTTTGGTCCTTCCGCGTGGCGCGGCGACGTGTTCGTCGCCGGCGAATCACGCGGAAAAATCTGGCGGACGAAGCTCGTGAAAACGCCCGCCGGTTACGTGGCGAAAAACGAACTCATCGCCGCGTTGTCCATGCTCACCATCGACGCCGTACCCACGCCACAAGGTGATCTACTCGTGGCCTGTCACAGCGGCGCGCCCGACTGGGGCACCGGACCACGCGGCCAGGGAAAACTCTACAAGATCTCCTACACCGACCCCAACGCACCGCAACCAATCCTCGTGTATGCGGCCAGCCCCACCGAGACCCGCGTGATCTTCGACCAACCGATCGAACCCGCGCGCTGGCGCCATCTCGGCCGCGAAAGCCGCCTTACGAAAGGGATCCACGTCGCCGCCGGAGATCGTTTCGAGACGCTTACTCCCGGCTATCAAGTCGTGAAGGACCAAAGCAAAACCCAGCGCTATGATATTCCAATCCTGTCCGCCGGCCTCGCCGCGGATCGACGCTCACTCGTGTTGCGAACGGCTCCGCGGATCGACGCGTCTAATTATGCCGTGACCCTGCCCGACGGACTTGCTCCCGAGCGCCCCCGGAACCACGCCCGTAAGGAATTGATGCAACATGCCGCGATCGACCTGTTGACCGATCTAACTGGAGTCGAAACCGAGTGGCGGGACGCAGCCGGAAAAATCGCGTGGACCGGCTGGTTACCGCATCTCGATTTAAACGTCGCACGGGAGCTGACCGGCGGAAGTGAAGAACATGCCCGCTTATTCGCCCTGTTGGCGACGCCGGGAACCCTTCACCTCCGCGGCCAATTGGACCTTCACCTGATGCTTCGCCCGGCGATTCAACCCGGTGCGTCATTGGATTTTGAATACCCGACGGAGACGGTCACGGTGACGCTGAAAGCCGCCGGCGCGCTCCACGTCACTATCGGAGACACGGCGGAAAATGTCCGCGTCAACCGGCCTACTGAGGGCGAGGTGCAGCTGACGACGGATTCGCGGAAAGGCTCTGCCTGGCTGCCGCTCCGGATTACGCTTAAGACGGGACCCGCTGCAGCGAGACTGGAGGCAACGTGGCATACAGCGGAAGACACCCGAGCGCGGGCGCTCCCTTTGCGGCGGACATTACTGCCTTGGGCCGCGCCACGCGCAGCTGGGTCAAACGCCCCCGTCGCGCGCACCATTCCTGAAATCGCCGGGGGAGACTGGCACCGGGGACGACAGGTTTACGCGGGGCCGGCGGCCTGCTTCGCGTGTCATCAAATGCGCGGTGAAGGTGGCGTGATTGGCCCCGACCTTTCCAACCTCGTCCATCGCGACTATGCGTCGGTGTTGAAGGACATTGTCGATCCAAGCGCCGCGATTAATCCCGACCGGATCGCCTACACCTTCGATTTGAAGGATGGCACGACCTTGAGTGGTATTGTGATCAACGATACGGCCGACGCGATTGTGGTGGGTGAGATCAGCGGCAGCCAGCGGACGCTCGCCAAACGGGACCTGCGCGAGATGAAAGCGTCGGCGGTTTCGCTCATGCCTCCCGGCCTGTGGGAAGGACTGAACGAGCAGCAGCAGCGTGACCTTATGACGTATCTGTTAACCGAGCCAACCGCGGAGACGACGAAGTAATCGCACCCTCCTCTCGCAGTCGCGAGGGACGGAGAAAGTTCCGCGACAAAAACGCTCATCTGAGCCGGCCGTTCGAGGACAGGAACGATACCCACCCTCTCCCGGAACTGACGTCGCTTGACTCACAATACCTTCGGTGGCGAGCCTCCGGTTTCCCGCTGGGGGAAGCCCCAGCTACGCCATGAAAAAGCGCCGGCCAAGTGGCCGGCGCTTGTCGTTCAAACAACGAAACGGAGGTCGATCAGAACATGCCTCGAACGCCGAAGACCCAGTTGGCCCCGTATTCCTGCATAACGCGCAAGGCAGGGTTTACTCCCTCGGCAACGTCGGGGCCGGACTCCATCCACTTGACCGGCTTGCCGGTAATATTGCGGCCCTGCACATACATCGAGTAGCGACTGGTGAGCTTCCAGGTCACCGACAGATCAAACTGGGTGAGTCTCTCCTTGTAGCGACCGTAGATTCCATTCGGGGAGCGATCAATGTAGACCATGCCGAACGAGCTATTAAACTTCCGGTAGGCGTATCCCAAGCGCGAGGTGAAACGATGCGGCGCCAGATTATTGCGACGTTGGCTGGCGTAGGACCGCGTGTAGGCAAAGTTTACACTCGTGCCGCGGAATTTCTCCGGCAGGAAGCCGAGCGTCTGATTGTACGCCACTTCCATATTGCGGAAGCGGCGGGCGTTCTCCGAGACTCGCGTGGAACGGAACGTATAGGTGGTGAACTCCTCGTCGGTGATGCCAAACTCAGAAGCCGAGTAATCGAAGGTTTCCCGCAGGTTACTAATGGTATTCTGCGAAACTGCCAACGAGAGCTGCCCCGGGGCACGACCGCCGAAGTAATAGGACAGACGAGTCTGGAAGTTCTTGGAATGCTCCGGAGGCAAGTTGGGATTGGGAGCATTTACGCGTTCATTGACTTCATCCACTACCCAGAGCCCGGTCAGGTTGTCGATGGGAGGACGTGAGATAGCGCGATTGAAACCCGCCTGATACTCGAAGTTCGGCAAAATCTGATACTTCAGAAGAATCGAAGGGAAGAAGTTATGATATTCCGATTCCCGGGTGATCCGGGGCTTGCTCTGATATTGATATTGCAAGCCCTCGATCGTGGTGGCGCGTCCGGCCGAACTGACAGGAAAGCCCTGTGCAACCACGTCATCCCGCACGCGGGGATCAAACTCCTTCAACTCGTTCAACGTGTTCTCCATGCGAACGCCGGTGCGAACCTGCAGCTTCGGCGTCAAGCGGACATCGGCCTGAATATAACCGGCGGTAACCGTCTGTTTAAAGTCACGTTTATTTGCGATGTGCGTCGTGTAATAGTCATCGGGAGTTCCCGTGTGCACAAACTGGTCTGGACGGGCCCGGAAAAGCTGGGCGACGCGTTCTCGATCAATCCGAGGCGGCATGCCTTGCAGACCGTCAACATTGAATACGGTCAGCCCATTCGTCGTACCCATGTCGAAAGGATGCGGCGAAATGAACCCAAGATTAGCCCAGTTTCCGAAGCTGTTATTAACATTCGCACCTACGGAATTAACTGTCGTCGTGTTGCCGCCTGGCCCGACGTACGACCAGATATTCCAGTTCGTCATGTTGTTGTTGTCGCGGTCTTCCTCGGCGATCTTGCCACCAAATTTGAGCGTGGTGGGGAAGCGCTTCATTGCGGGTACCGCCCACTTGGCGTTGAGCTGACCACTTAGAAGCGTTGTGATCCAGGTGCGGTCATCGTTATTGACCCGGGTACCGCCTGAACGGGAATTGGTGTCAACGAAACTGCTGCGATCGAACCAGTCTGGACCGTCGGTTTGGCGAATTGTCCACTCCCACGATTCCGGGTTAGGCCGGGTCGCGATCCAACTGGTCCGAGCTTCGCCTCCTTCGCTGTTCGTCCAACCGCGCTCGAGCGATTCATAATTATTGACCGAGCGGGAGTAATTCAGCGCTCCATCAAGAACCCAGGAACCGGCCTTATATTCAAACTTCGGCGATACGGTGCGGGTATAGGTGAGCTTGGAGGAGGAACCGCCACCCGTATTCAATCTTGAGACGTTGTTGACCGACCCGGAAGGGGCGCGGGTGCCAATGACCGTGAGGATACCGTCGCCACCGACCCTGCTACGTCCATTATTCAAATTGGAGTTATCATTGGCCGCGACCCAGGCAAAATTCCGATTCCAAAATTCACCCTCCGTGTAGGTATAGATGGCGTTCATCGAAAGCACGAGATTCGGTGTTGCGCGAAAATCGGCTGTCATCATGAAAGCATCTTTCAAAATGGTTTTGTTTCCGTCCTTGAAGTCGATCTGCCGGATCACATATGGGCGGGGATCGGCCGCAGTGAAGGCACGGTTATAGCCATTTGAGACTTGATATTGCTCGGTGTAGGAATTGGCCCGGCTCGCACTGAGAAGAACCCCTAGCCTTCGATTCATAAAGGATTCAGAATAGTCGAGCGTAAGGTTCGGCTTCCACTTGTACGAATCACCGTCACGCGGCCCCGCCGTCTTCTTCAGCGTAAACTCCTCGGCGTTGAAGTTGATCGCAGCGTTGAACGCGATGCGACGACCCTTGCGGTCAAACGCCCGTTTCGTCTTCATGTTAATCGTACCGGCGGGCGAATCTGCATCAGACTCCGCACTCGTTGTACGACTGATCTCGATCGATTCGATGGCGGTGATGGAGAAACCCTCGAAGCTGGTTGCGCGGGACGCATCACCACCGCCGCGATTGGCATCGGCACTCGCCGTCCGTTGCCCATCGAAGGACACTCCCACATATTGACCGTCCATGCCACCGAGCCGGGGCCCGCGGGCCTCAGACTCAACATAGTCCAGATCGACCCCGGGAAGATACTTGAGGAACTCGCCAACATTGCCATCCGCCACATCCCCGAATATATCGGAGGAGACAGACGTCGAGATATCCATATTGCGGCGCTGGTCCATGATCGCCTTGGCGTTACCTTCCCGCTCCGTGGAAACAGTAAAGGCCTGAAGTTTGATCACCCCTTCCTTGTCGGCAGTTCCTGCCGCAGTACTCGTCAAGTTGATTTCCCGGGTCGCGGTCTGACCGGACGAAACCGTAAGCGTCTCGCGCGCCGTATTGTAGCCGCTGTATGTGACCGAAATCGCCGCCTGGCCAGCAGGAACGTTTCGAATCTGGAATGAGCCGTCGTTCTCGGTGAAGACAACTTGATTGCTACCCTCGAGCCGGACCTCCGCATTTCTAACGTATTCCTGGCTAACCGGGTTAAATACTCGTCCTTTGATAATACCCGGAGCGGAGGTCTGCGCGGCTGAGAAGGTGGCAAGCAGGATCAAGCCTGCCGCCATCGATGCAAATCGCCTCAGCCAGCGCGAAAAGATCAGGGGGTTGTTGGTATTCATGGTGGTGACGGTCTTCAATGTAACCGAATCAAAGCCGCGCCCGCGCGCTCGCATTGGACAGCGAACACGCATCACCCTGATCAAGGGATCTCGGGGTAAGACTGGGAAAGCCGGCGCAGCTCCGGCAAAGAAGATCAAACTAGATCGCTGAGAGGCTGCACGACGGATCACCTGACATCTTTGAAAGAATTCGAACCTCGGAGAGCCGAGAACCGTCCAACAATGGCCATCCACGCGGCCACCTGTATCCAGCGCCGTCCCATTTGCGGCTCATGTTGTTGGGCAAATTGGGTTAGTAAAACGAGCACCGCAGGCCGTGCGGATACGATGACGAAGCGGCAACGAGCGGTCTTAGCGCCCTTTGCTCTGGGGCGATGCCGCCACGATCTCACCAGAAGTTTCCAAAATGTCAGGAAAACATTCTGGCAACCCGCTGTCAGCGGCCGTTCATAACTGACCAGTTACAAGAACCCCAAGCGGGAACGGCACTTTTGCCGAACCTGCATCCGATCCCAATGAATGAAAATATCCTAAAGAATAGTGGTACGACCTCCGCTCGCCGCCCCGGTTGGGGTCGTTTCGCGGCGGTGTTGTTCTCGTTGATCCTAGTACCCTCCATGCTCGCCCAAGGGACCCTGATCGGGACCGTCACCAACTCCGCCACCGGAGCAACGTTGGAGGGCGCCCGGGTGTCGATTCAAGGTACAAATCGGCAAGTTACCACCGACAGTTTGGGCGTATATCGAATCAACAACGTCTCTTCCGGCAACACGATCATCTCCGTATCGTATACTGGTTTGAAACCGGTCGATATCGCCGTGAACGTCGCGGCACAGGGGACCACCCGGCAGAATGTGGGTCTCACTTCCGACATCTACTTGATGAGCAGCTTTGTCGTCGCGAGTGAACGCGAGGGTAACGCCAAGGCGATTACGCTGCAACGGGAGTCCCAAGGCGTTAAAAACATCGTGTCGGCCGACGCCTTTGGCGGCCTCGCCGGAAACCCGGCCGATCTGGCAATGCGACTCCCGGGAATCGAGGGCGAATCCGTCGGCGGCGATGTCCGCTATCTGCGCATTCGCGGGCTTCACCAGAACCTGAGCTCCATCACTCAGGATGGCAATCGACTGGCCGACGCAGGATCCGCGGGCTCCACGCGCGAGTTTCAATTTCAGACCGTCGGATCAGATTCAGTGGAGCGGATTGAAGTGACCAAATCGCCGACACCGGATATGGATGGCGACTCGATCGGTGGCGTCGTCAATCTCGTTTCGAAAAGCGCCTTCGACAGCTCTCCCGAGCGACGCATCCGCGGATCGGTCGGCGCCATCTGGCGCCCAACCGACTCCCGCGACCGGTCGCGGCCCAACGCCTCCCTCTCCTACTCCGAGGTCTTTGGCGACCGGCTGGGCGTAAACCTCAATCTCGCCTACCGACCGCACGGCTCCATCATCGACGTGACGAGCCAGAGCCATCAACTGCTTCCCTTGGGCGTGGAAGGTCCCGCTTACCAATATCTGCTGACGGCTCAGGATTTTCGCAACGTCCGCACCCGCTCCGGGGCAGGGTTGCGGTTGGACTATAAACTAAACGACCAGATTCGCTTCTTCGCGAACTTTCAACTTAACAAACACATTGAGCACACGGACAACAGCCAGGCCCAGTGGCAAACCAACCAAGCCGTGGCTACGGTCAATGCCGCCGGGAACCTCACCGGCACGGGAGGAATTATTCCAGGCTATACCGATTATGAAACGCGCGTCCGGGCGATTCCGCTCAGCCGGATCGCGATCAGTTCGATCGCCAATTACAAGCTCGGAAAAACCACCACGATGAACTTTGGCGGCGTTCACCGTTACCCGACATTGAACCTCGACTACGACCTGTATTCATCGAAATCGAAGGCGTATTATCCCGGGAACAATACGTTCACGTACACCGCTCCCAATGTCGGCTTTGTAATCCGGAAGGATGATCTGCTGTTTCCGAACATCTCACAGACGGACGGAGCCGACTGGACGCAGCTGGAAAGCTACACGCAAAATGCCTATACCAGTTCGCGCTCGGTTGGTTGGGACAACTACCTCGGAGCGGCGGTGAATGTGAAGAAGAACTTCGAAACCCGCTGGCCCACGTATATCAAAACCGGAGTCCGTTTCCGTGAACAAACGAGAAACCTCGATAACACGCCGTACCGCACGACCTACGTTGGACCCGACAGAGTGATGGGACCAAACCCGGCGAACGGCGGCGTCAACGATGACAATCTTGCCCAATTCGGCCTGATGAACCGGCCCTTCCCCGACACGAAACTCGAACGCTATGGAAACCTGCCGTTCCCGGCGTTCCAGGCCGTCGGTCGCCTCAACGAGCTCGACTCGGATATCGCGGCAAACCCCACCCACTGGCGCCGGCAGATCGCGAATGACCTGCAAGCCGAATTGGTGAACAACCAGCAGTTCGTCGAGCAGATTCAAGCGGCCTATATCATGGGTAATGTCGAGATCGGAAAGCTCGGAATCCTCGCCGGTGTTCGGGTGGAAGAAACCGAGACCGACGGAGAAGGTGCGCTTCAGGTCGTGACGCCCGAAGAGCGGGCGCGCCGGTCGGCCTGGACCGGTCCGCTCACCGATGACGAAATTCGCCGGCGGACGTACGAGGAATTCGGTCGTCGCCAACGGCGAGCGGGCGACTATCGCAGCGTCTTTCCTGGACTGCATTTGAAATATCAATTCAACCGCAACCTCCTCGCCCGTTTCAGCTATTCGGAGAGCATCGGCCGGCCCAATATCGGACAACTGATCCCGCGGACGAACGTCAATTACGACAACCAGACCCTCTCGACCAGCAACCCCAGCCTCGAGCCGCAGTGGTCACAGAACTACGATCTCTCCGCCGAGCTCTACTTCGAGCCTGCCGGTCTCTTCACCGTCGGCCTCTTCCAAAAGGATCTTGAAAAATTCATCTACACGGCCGGAGGCACCATTGTCGGTGAGGGTTCGGACAACGGGTTTAATGGTGAATATGCGGGCTTCTCGGTCTCGACCCAATATAATGGCGGCGCAGCCAGAGTTCGAGGAATCGAGATTAGCTACAGTCAACAATACACTTTTCTCCCCGGCATTCTCAACGGTCTGGGATCGTTTGCGAACGCAACCTGGATGGAAGCAACCGGCAATTACGGTGCTGGCAGCGCGATCTCCCTCGCACCCAACCCACGCGTGGCCGGTTTCAACCCGTTCATCGCCAACGTGGGAATTTCCTACATCCGTGATCGCTGGAATTTGCGGGCGTCGTATAACTACCGGCATCGCTATCTCGTCGGTTTCAACGCCAACGAGTCCCGGGCCGTCTACGCGGCGGCTCGCCCGACGCTCGATATCAAAACAATCTATAACATCAATCGGAAGATCAGCGTCTATCTCGATGTGGTGAATGTCACGATGACACCCGACCGCGAACGGGAATTTGGTTTCGGTCGGGCGCAGGTGACCCATCTGATGCGGCCGCAGTTCTTCTTCGGAATGAATTTCCGGCTTTGAGCACGGCCTTTCCCGTCCTGCGAGATTCCGCCGGACGGGAAGGTGGCGCGATGTAACCGCGACGTGAGATGGATGCCGCTGAACCGCGCGGGCCCTTTCGAGACTTTTGAGGAACGGCGCAATTACGGTCTTTGCAGCGGGCTATCCTGCACCCGTTCGGGAAACCAGCCGGATGATCCGCTGCTCGATGTCGGCCTCAACGTCGCGATGCGCGGTGACATCCTGAATGACAACCACGGCCCCCACGATCCGGCGATCGGCGCCGCGTAATGGCGAAGCCGATACGAACGGCCGACCCACTGATCCGTCCAGGCAGGTGATCTCAATCACTTGGTTTTGCGAGACGTGACCCTGAAGTGCCCTCGCCAAAGGGCCGTCAGCTGCCTTAAACGGGCGACCATCGCGCTCCCACCAGGCGAGAAATTCACCATATCCGTCCGCGGCAACCTGCTCGATCGGTTTTAAAATTTTGAGAACCTCGTCGTTCGTCTGAACCACGCGGCCGTCATGATCTGCGATAATGACGCCAACGGGGAGTGACTCCAATGTGCCGGATAACTTGCGGCCGGCCCGCAGCAGTTCCTCTGAATCCTTCAACTGTTGCTCCTTGATTGCGAGCAGCTGAGCGCGCTGGCGAAACGCCGCATAGATTCCGACTTTCAGGCGCAGGATTTCCGGATCGAACGGCTTGCTGAAGTAATCGACCGCGCCCGCCTGGTAGCCCCTGCGCACAAAAGGATCTTCGGTATGAATCGCTGTGATAAAGATAATCGGGATGTCGCGATGAAAGGATTGGCGCGAACCGAGATGCTGTCCTACAAGGATCACTGCTCGTCCGTTCGCGCTTGGCAGCTTCGCTGGTCGCGCGAAACCCGTCTGCCATCCCCGATCCAATCCCGTTCCATGCGCCTTCGTCCTATCCTCTTATCGATCCTGCCGGCTTTGCTTCTAAGCCCCTCACTGCCCGACCTGCACGCGGCCACGGCCAAGCGCCCGAATATCCTCATCGCCATTTCCGATGACCAGTCGTTCGCGCATACTTCGGCGGCCGGCTACAAGGCGGTGCAAACCCCCGCCTTTGATCGCGTCGCCCGCGAGGGTATATTCTTTCGCAACGCCTTCGCTCCCTCCGCCGGGTGCAGCCCCACGCGGGCCGCTTTCCTGACCGGCCGGCACACCTGGCAGATCGAGGAAGCGGGCACCCATGCGAGCAGCTTCCCTTCGAAGTACGTCGTGTTTCCCGATCTGCTCGAATCGGCCGGGTACTTCGTCGGTTTCACCGGCAAAGGCTGGGGTCCGGGCGACTTCGAAATCAGTGGCCGCACGCGCAACCCGGCCGGCCCGGCTTTTCAGGAACGCAAGCTTACGCCACCGCACAAATTCATCAGTCCAAATGACTACGCGGGAAACTTCGCCGACTTTCTCGCGGCTCGTCCGAAGGACAAGCCGTTTTACTTCTGGTACGGCGGAAGCGAACCGCACCGCGCCTATGATCCGGGCGTCGGATTGCGGGAGGGCAAGAAACTCGCGGACGTCGAGGTCCCCGCGTTCCTTCCCGACACGCCGGAGATCCGCAGCGACATCCTCGATTACTGCGTTGAAATCGAATGGTTCGATCGGCACCTCGGCCTCATCCTGGCGCAACTCGAAGCCGCGGGCGAACTCGACAACACCCTCGTCATTGTCACCAGCGACAACGGCATGCCGTCCCCCCGCGCCAAGTCCAATCTCTATTAATACGCCTTCAACATGCCGCTCGCGATCCGCTGGGGCGCCGTGGCGCCGGGCGGACGCAAGGTCGACGACCTGATCGGCTTTGTTGACCTTTCAGCCACTATTCTCGAAGCCGCGGGTGTCGATGCGAGCCGTCTCGCGTATCCGCTTTCCGGACGCAGCATTCTCAACGTGCTTCGTTCGACCAAATCGGGCCAGGTGGACGCCTCGCGGACCGCCGCCTACGCCGCCCGCGAACGCCACTCGTCTTCTCGCTATAACAATTGGACCTATCCGCAGCGCGCCCTCCGCACACCGGATTTCTTATACATCCGGAATTTTCGCCCCGATCGCTGGCCGGCCGGCGACCCCGTGGTCCTCCGCGACGGGAAACCCGATGGCATGCACAGCGGTTACAACGACATCGATGGGTCCCCGGCCCTGTCGTTTCTGCGGGAAACCCCGCTTGGTCGATGTGCGAATGAAAGTCGACATTGCCACTCACGAAGCCCCGGAACTCATCAAAGCCATGATGCAGCGGATTAAATTTCAGCGCATAGCCAAGGTGCCATTTGCCCATCAGCGCCGTGCGATAGCCGGCACCACGGAGCAGCTTGGCAAAGGTCACTTCCGTGGTTTGGAGACCATGGCTGTCGCGCTTGCCCATGGCAGGATCCGCAAACACCACATTATCCACCCCACTCCGCTGTTGATAACGGCCCGTCACCAACGCCGCTCGCGTCGGTGAACACACGACTCCGTTCGAGTGGTAATCAGTAAACCGCAATCCGCCGCGCGCCAGCTCGTCCAGGTTCGGCGTCTTGTACCGATCGTTTCCATAACTACTCAGATCGGCATATCCCATATCATCGGCCATGATGATGATGAAGTTCGGCTTGGGCCCAGCGGCCGAATAGCCCGCCGCCACGCTGATCAGGGCCAAAAGGAATAAACGAAACGGACGATAAAGAGGGATTAACATAAGCTATGCTTAGATCAGGGTCATTGTCTTACTTCTTATTTCCTTTTTTCGCCGACAAGGGCTGGTGCGCATCCCGACCGGCCTTCCAGATATCCACGTCGCCGTTATTGGGTTGAGGGCGACCCGGGGTACTGCGGCCGTCGCTGGCATACTTCTCCATCAGCCGCGTTAGCTGAGCCACCACCTCTGGGTACTCACCTTGCACATTCCGGGTTTCCGCAACGTCGTCCTCGAGATTATAGAGCTGAATGAGCGGCAGGTGACTGGTGTCCTGCTGCCCCGGCCGCGGGCTGCTCCAGCCGCCGGAACCCGGACAAAGCGCCAGCTTCCACTTGCCCTGCCGAATCGAGAACGAGCCGTTGATCGAATGATGCACGGTCGCTTCCCGCAAGGGTCCACGGTCCTGACCGAGGAACGCAGGCAGCATGCTGACGCTGTCCTCCGCGGCGCCATCCGGCAGCTTGATATCGAGGATGGTAGCGGCCGTACGCATGAAGTCGGTGAGGCTGGTCGTCTGAGCGCTGGTGCTGCCGGCCTTGATCTTGCCCGGCCAGCGCGCGATGAACGGAATGCGATGGCCGGCTTCATAGATATCGGCCTTATGGCCGCGAAAGATGTGACTAGGATTGTGCCCCTGTGCCATCAATCCCGGAAAGTCGGCCTGCGGGGAACATCCATTATCGCTCGTGAAGATGACGAGCGTGTTAATCGCGAGGCCCTGTGACTCGAGTGCCTGCAACACCTCGCCAACCGCCCAGTCCGTCTGCAACACGAAGTCGCCGTAGGCGCCCAACCCGCTTCGCCCCTGCCATTCCTTCGTGGGAACAACCGGCGTGTGCGGGGATGCAAGCGGCAGATAAAGGAAAAACGGATTTCCCTGCTTGGCGGCGTTGGCACGCTCGCGAATATATTCAACTGACTTCCGAGCCAAGTCAGGCAAGACGTTCTCCACGTCAAAACCGGGAGCGGTCGGTCCCTTGCGAACGCGGCCCTGCGCGCGCCCGAGGAACATCGGAAAATCGCGATCTTCCGTCGGCAGCACGGTCACGCGATCGTTTTCAATATAGGTATATGGAACCATGTCCAGTGAGGCACTAATGCCGTAGAAATACTGAAATCCGACACTGTTCGCGCCATTCTTAATCGGCTTGGAATAGTCCACATTGAAAACCTGTTCGCGCGACTCGATATTCAGCTCATTCAGCGCTCCCGTCCCCTGCTTGGCCCAATCCATCCCAAGGTGCCACTTCCCGATCGCCGCCGTATGGTAACCCTGCGCCTTGAGCATATCCGCGACTGTCATCCGCCCCTCCTCGATCAAGCGCGGACTCAACCCGCCGAGAACCCCGCTCTTGAGCTTGGAGCGCCAGGCGTACCGTCCGGTGAGTACTCCATAACGCGTCGGCGTACAGACCGACGAGCCGCTGTGAGCGTCGGTGAACCGCATGCCCTCGCGCGCCAAGCGATCAATATGCGGAGTCTTAATTTTGCTCTGCGGGTTGAACGACGACACGTCGCCATAACCGAGATCATCGCAAAGGATATAGACGATGTTCGGCTTATCCGCCGCCGCCGCGACGACCGAGGCGGCGAGGAGCAGCATGGCACTGAACAACAAGGCGCGGGGGCGAGTGAGGTCTCTCATACGATTGGACATAACAGACAAAGGGTATTGGCCAAGAACTACGTCAGCGTTGAAGCAGGGAACCATCATCTTCTAATCGCGGACCGCCCGATAAGGCAAAAAGAACCCGCGGCGAATTCGAAGTCATCTGCGGCAAAAGGAGAAGGTACAGTGAGGTGGCATGCGGCAATTCGCATGCACGCACCAAAGCTTGAATCTGAACACAAAGGAACCAGGAGACGAAGAATTATTAGGCTTCGTGCGCTCGGCTCCGTTCATTGCCGTCGGTGCAGAGCCGTGAAGCTCGAAATCGTCTCGATCAGAAGGTGCCTTTGATACCCACGGTCCAGAGTGAGCCGAACTCTGCGCGTTGCCGGAATTGGGCTTCGGACGGGGTGCTCGGTCCCGCCGTTTCCTGATCGTCCGTCGGATCATTGAGGTTCCGCATATTGGCAAACACCGCGAGATTCTTGCTGATCGAGTATTCGCCCGTGAGGTCGATGTAGGAACGTTTCAAGCCCCAGACGTAGGTATTCGGTTCGATGCTACGTCCCGTCACCAAACCACGACGCTGGCGGCCAATATAGTTCCAGTTCAAGCGCAGGTTGTATTTCTCACGCGAAAGACTGATGCCCCAACTGCCGCTCCGGGGAATGTAGCCCGCGAAGTTGGCGGCCGATGGACCGCTCACCCGCTGCGAACTGCCATTGGCAAAGACCTGAATACCGCGCGCCCAACGCGGGAGGAACGTCAGCGCCTGTTTGTAATTCACATCGACACCCTGCGTGCGCACCGTACTATCAAGGTTGAACTGGGTCGCGACCTCGAACGGATCGTAAATGACCGGATCCAAACCGTATAACGCCAGAAACTCCGGCGTCGCATCAAACGTGGTGCTACCGAAGAAGTTTTTGATATCCCGCCGAAACGCGCCGACGGAAAAAAGTCCAACGCGTTGAAAATAGTATTCGAGTGTAAACTTCACGGACTCGGCGCTCCAGGCCTTGATCGCGGCGTTATTCACCACAATCCGATTGGTATTGCTCGGCTCCGATTCCGTATTGGGGAGTGTGATCCCTCCGGAATACTGATTGAAGTTGGGCCGGCCGACTGACGTATAGTACGCGGCACGGGCGATGAGGTTCTCGCGAATATTATAACTCGCATTCACGCTGGGAAAGAGCCGCAGGTATTCCTTTTCCGCACTCGCTCCCCGGTCCAGCAGGGTCAACCGGGCAATGCCAAGCGGATCCGTGGCGATGGTCTGGGGAGTCCCGTTGGGGTTGCGAATGACGTTTCCGGAGGCGTCACGCCGCAGGTTGAGCGTGGGGTCGTTGAGGGGACCGCGAGCCTTGACGTTCGTCTGCTCCGCGCGAACGCCTCCGACGAGCTTCAGACGTCGGTCCAGGAACGCACTATCTCCGCGAAGAAAAACGGAGGAAATGGTCTCCTTGGAAATCTTTGAAGCGTTGACCTGGGAACGATAGAGGGTGTTCTCGTCGAGGACAAAATAGTTGGGATTGGTGCGGTAGAGATCGAGCACTTCTTCATTACTGACCCACTGAACCCGGGGAATACCGAATAGGCCGGCGCGCTGGTAATAGTGTTCGTCATAAACGCGGCCGGCACCATCATCGCTTCCGATCGGCGTGGTGGAAGCGCGGCCGTCGGGACCCACGAAGTTCACCGACGTATTCACGGCGCGATTGTCGCTCCGGGACACCCGGACGTCGACTCCGCCCTTGAGGGTGATGGGCCAGCGCCAGTCGAGATCACGGCGCAGGTTGGCAAACGCGGTACTCTGGATATTGCGCGACGTCTGCACATTCCCGCTCGCGGTGCTCAGCGCATACGTGTCGATGTTATACGGGTCCACCGGCGCTCCCGTGACGCCGTCGGTCACAGTGATGACATTGGGCCGCAAATAGAATATTTCATCGAACGAGATCGTAACACCGGTCCTCCGGGCAAGCGTCGCTCCAAAGCGGTCTTTGTCGATATTGCGGAATCGGTTCTGCGCGTGCGAGGTGCCAAAGCCCGCCTCCGCCTTCCAGACCGCGCCATTATAGCGATACGTGAGGCTGGGCATGAACGTGCGACTATAGCGATGATTGCCTCCGTTCGAGAGACGGACCTCGCCGGCCCCGGCAAATCCCCGAGTGAACTCAGTCGAGAAGTTCCCCGGTAGGACCCGGTTCACCATGAAGTTGATGGTACGCTGGTTGAAATTAGTGTGGAACGTGCCGTATTGAAACGAAAAGGACAGCTGGCTGGCGGGACTGAGTTTGTAATCGGCCGTCGTGGCAAACGAGGAGCGGTCGGCAATCTTTGACTCGATGCGGACGCGGAAATCAGTCAGGTACGGTTTGTCCGGCGTGGTGTCAGGCAACGTCGTTCCATTCGTCGCGCCACCTGAACCGCGCCATGTGTTTCCGAGCAGCGGCCCTTCGACATATTGCGTCGACCCCCCGGCGGACACCGTAAAACCGAAGCGTTTGTTGACCGGGACGACCCAGGAAAACTCGAAGCCGGGGCGAATTTTATAGGTCGGCTCCTTGGCCGGTCCTTGGGTCCGGCCAAACTCGAGCGTGCTGTCGCGGGCAGCGAAATAGACACTGCCGTTAAACACGGGCTTGGAGCGCTCGAACGCACTGCGGGGAACGAGATTGACCGAGCCCGCGAGCGCCGAACCGGGCGACTCCGGCGTCGGTGAATAGATCGCCTCGATCCGGGAGACATTATTGATCGAGACCGCGTTCAGTTCGACATTGCGGCCGGTGCCCGAGACTTCGGACGTGGCCAGACTGAACCCGCCAATCGTCACCGGCACGTTGCCGGAGGGCACGCCGTTCATCGAGATCTCCCGCGGGTCGCCACCACGGTAGTCCATCGTGATGCCGGGAAGCATTTTCAGGAACTCGCCAATATTGCCGTCGGGCACGACACCGAACTCGTCGGACGAAACAATGTTTACGACGTTCGGCGCGAACCGCTGCTCATTGATGGCGATCGCGGCGCCTTCCATCTCGCGCGAGGAGGAGACCACCAAGGACTCAAGTTTCACAATCTGGTCGTCATTCCGGTAACGCGCTCCGCCCGTGAGTCCAACGTCACGCTCGACCGGCGTGCCCGCGACCAGGTTGAGTGAAATCTGCTGCGCCTCCATGCCCGTGTAGAACACTTCGAGAATCACGGCCCGCGCGGGGACATTGGCGAGTCGGTAGGTGCCGGACTGGTCGGAGAATGCCACCAGATCAGTATCCTTCACGGTGACCCGCGCATTATTCAGGTATTGCCCGGTCGCAGCATTTTGAATACGGCCGGAAATACTCGCCGTGCCTTGGGCCGCGCTATCCGCGGCCTGGATTGACGATGCCGGGGTGAGAGCGAGTACGAGCCAGGCGCCGAGTACGGCGAAGGGGGTTTTCTTTTTCACAGGGGATGGTGGGGTTTGTGATTGAGGGAGAACAGGGGCAGTGCCGTTGGCGGACTTCGGCGGCACACCGGGTGGAGGGGGGACGTGATCAATCGGGTGAATCGTCAGCGTGCCGCTTTATTCGTCCGGCACGACGGCCAGGCCGGTGTTGGCCACCAGCCGGGCGAGTGCATCGTGAGGCAGATAGAGACCGCGTACCGCCGGCGTGCGGATGCCGCGGACGGTTTCGGCGATGTCATTCGACACCACCTGCGCGCCAAACCGCCCCTTCAGCCAGGCGCGCAACATTGGTTCGTGCACCTGCACCTGCACCTGCTCGGAAAACCAACGGGGAAATTCGGGATCGGACGGGGGCACGACCCGAGCAGGCAGAGAGAAGACGAGAAAAATTTCAAGCCTGTCCGCGTGGACACGCCGGGGCCGTAAACGCGGGGACCTCGTCCGCCACCCGCCCTTTCCTGGCTGAACCTCACTTCAAACCGACCATCCGGCCCCTTCACAATGTCACGTATTAAGTGACACTTTCCGGTTGGGGGGTTCGGCCGCAATCGGATCAAAGTACCGGCGGCCTGGCGTATCCGAAGACTACTTACGCATGCCGTCCGGCACCTCTCCCACTTCAGCGATCAATTGTGCGAGGAGGCCCATGCCCATTTGTGCGAGCACCCGGTAGTCGCTGCGTTGCAAGGCCTCGCCTCCGCGATTACTCTGCGCGACACCGTCAAGCAGCCCGTCAGGCGTTAGATGAGTATACAACGAGGCGAGCGCGCGGCGAGCGGCTTCACCCGCTTCCGGCGGCAGTACGCCCAGTCGCGCGCCGCAGGCCAGGGCCGCTGCAATCCCGGCTGAACCTGACGTGTCCGGCCCAGTCGTGGGGTCGTCCACAAAGCAGGACCACAGACCATCCGGTCGCTGCAAAGGCAAGAGCCAGGCTGCCGCGCGGCGCAGTTCCACCTCGAGGTCCGCGGTATCAACGTGGGTGCGCAGAGGCTCGATCGATCCCGCAACACCCAGGACATGCCACGCCACGCCCCGCGACCACCCCCGAAACGTACGCTCATCATTATCCATCCGACGGAGCCAAATCACCCCGTCGTGCCAGAGCCGTTCGTTGCGAAGCTGTAACTGCCGGTGCGCCACCTTGGCCAACGCGGCGTCGCCTCGCGCATTCGCAATCACTGCGAGGGGATAACCGATTGTTATACTGCCCTCGGCCGAAAGAGTCGACCCATCTTGGATGACGCCGTCCGTCGATCGCAGCCGACTGCGGGCAAACGTCACGAACATATCAACCACCGGACTGCCCGGATCGCGGCGCGCCAGATCCGCGTACGGCAACCCGCCTTCGATGCCATAAACGCTGGCATCCACCGGCTCACTGCGCGGATTTTCATATACGAGCTGAGCGCGGGTCGGCAGAAAAAGCCGCCACTGCGCATCCCGCGCGGCCGCGTAGGGACCCGCGGGGGCGCGTTCAGCAAGTGCCCGCAGCCCTTCGAATACACACCCTTGCATCCATCCAAATGTTTGCACTGACGCCAACGACGCGAAACGGCGATGAAACTCAGCCACCCGACTCGCTCCCGCTTCCACCGAAACCAAGTGCGGCTGATACTCCACCGGAATCGCGCCCGCGAACGACGCGCCGACACTCCGCCCCGCGGCCCGGAAAAACCACAGCGGAGGCCCATCCTCAACCAAACGCAGCGTGATCCCTTTCTTCACCACGTCCGCAACCGCGGCTACCGGAATCGGCAGTTGAAACGTCTCAATCGCATGTGCGAAGCGCAGGTCCAACCGCCCCAACGCCGGGCCCCCACCCGCGATGGAAACATCCACAAGACGCGGCTGCCGATCATCAATCGCAGTGGTTAACCGCAGGAACACCTGACCATTCCGCCCCGGTGCGACCATCGATGGAACTGACAAGGTCACCGGTACAGTCCCCACGGAAAAGGCCGACCAACCAAACGGTACACGCTTGCCCACCGGAAGCCCATGAGTCGGTCCATCGGCGGCCAGGACGTGATAGTTTACCGCCGAGCGAGCGCTCGGAGCATTCTCCTGAGCCTGCAGCATTACCGGGCCAGCCAGACCCAGCAAAATCGCGCCGCCAGCGAACAGAATGCCCGCTCTTCGCACCCGTCGGGCCGGGACGCTCGCAAATCCACAAGTCGTTATAATCATAAGTATAGATATTACCTACATGGGCCAGGTCTCGTTCAAGTTACCAGACCCAGCAGACGCCTCTCTTCCGCGCTGAGCGGCGCAACCCCAACCGGAAGTCAGGCTGGCACGCTACAAAAGCAGAATGCCAGCTAAAATTGTCCACAACTCCGGAAGCGGCGAAGATCGGCGAGAAGTGAAACGCCGCGAACGACTTAAAACTCACCCTTGAGCCCGATCGAAATCTGCGAACCGAGATTTTGATAATTCGAGATGCGAGCATAATTCGGCGTGACCGAGCCATAGCGTTCTTCGATCAGCGGCTTGTTGGCGATGTTCCGGATCACGGTGAAAGCGGCAAGCCGACGCGTGAAACGGTATTCGGCGTTCACATTCAACGTCAGATAATCCGGCAAATACACATAGGTCCCAGGCGGCACGCCGGTCCCCGTGAGCTGACCCTGACGCTGGCGTCCGCGCATGTTCCAGGTCAATTTCACATTGTACCGGGGACGACTGACGCTGACTCCCCAGTTAATGCTCTCGCGAGTGAAGCCGCTGAAATTCGCGGTGGAGTTACCCTCGAGATGAGTCTTGGTCATGTTGAAAAAAACCATCGTTCCCCGGGCCCAATTAGGAAGAAACGAAAGGGGCTGCTGGTAATCAAAGTCGATGCCGGACACCCGGGCGTTGCCCACATTCTCCTTGGTAATGATATCGTAATCGAGGTAATCGTCATTGAGGCCAAAGTTTGCCAGCAGCTCCGGAGTCGCGGGCGTACGCGTGGCGCCGAAGAAGTCTTTAATCTCCTTCTGAAAACCGCTGATCGCCACGCGACCGCTCTTCTCGAAATAATATTCGAACGAGAGATCAAAGTTGTCCGCGCTCCAAGGCTTAAGGCCGGAATTGACAACGGTGATGGTGCGGTTGACTTCCGTCGCGGCTGGATCCGTGACCGTAATATTGGGAATAATCTCGTTGAAATTCGGCCGTCCGATGGTGCGGGCGAAGGCCGCGCGGACTTGGAAGTTGTCGGTGATATTGTACGTGCCGTTGATGCTGGGATAGAAGTCGCCGTATTCCCGTCGCGCATGCGCGCCCCGGTCGACGTACTGCAGGCGGGCGAGCTCGACCGCATTGGTCGTCACGCGAATGGGGCGCCCGGCTGCGTCCCGGATCAGGCTGCCATCCGCGTTCTGCTGATAGGTGGCGCGGATGTCGGCGAGGCGGCCGTAGCCAACGTCGACCGTGCGCTCATAACGAGCACCGCCCGTCAAACGCAGACGATTGTTAAAAAACGCCCCGTCGAGTCGCAGATAAGCCGCGGAGATTGTCTCGGTGATTTTGCGCGAGGCCGCGGTGCTGGTGTTGATGAAATTGGCTTCCTCAAACCGGAAGTAGTTCGCGTTCGACTTATACAACTGCCAGAGCTTGTAAGGGCTGGGCCGCTGGATCTGCGGCAGGTCGAACGGAGCGTTTGCCGAAGAATAAACGGGATCGAGAATATCATAATTGGCGACGCGATCGTCGGCGGTATTGGGCAAGCCATCGGGGCCCACGAAGGTCCACGCGGGGTTATTATTGCGGATGTCGCGATCCTGGCGGCGCACATCGGCACCGGCGCGCACCTGCACCGAGCGGCGAAGGACATCGAGGGTGCGCCGGGCGTTCACATGGGCACCCGTAAGTGCGTCCTTACTGCTAAGCTGATTGCTGCCGGAGGACTGCAGTGAGTAGGAATTAAGCGAGAACAAGTCGACGGGGACGCCTGCCGTCGTGGTCGCGTCTACTGTGCCCGGTCCTTTACGCACGGTGTTGATGGCGTCATAGCGCATGTTCAGGCCGGTGATCCGGACCGACGTGGCGCTAAAGTGACCGAAATCAACATCGCGGTAGGTGTTCGTCGAACGGGAATAGAACCCGCCGCCATCGAACTTCCAAATCGGGCCATTGTGCCGATACTTCACGCTGGAGTGCAGAGTGCGGTCGGTCTTGCGCCGGGCATTGGTGCTAATGACAGACGAGGCGGCTCCATCTGCGCTCTGGGCAAAGGTTGCATCGTAGCCCAACGGCCGCGTGTTGGACGTACCGGTGAGCGACGTCGTCCATTGCTCGATATTCTGGTGCATATCGGCCGAGCTGAATTGGGTGCCGACGGTGAGCATACCGTATAGGCCGACCTTCCAGTCAATCGTGCTGCCGAAGGACATCCGCTCCCAGTGCGTGGGCTGATCACGCACTGAGTGGGAATTCAAAAACGGATCTTCAGCGGTGCCGAAATTGGAACCGCCATTCACCGGCCGCCAGGTCGGCGTGGTCATTTGCGTGCCGCTATAGCGTTGCGTATAGAAGCCATTGACCGTGATGCCAAACGTCTTGGTAATGGGAGCAATATAGGAAAAATCAACGCCAGGCAGAACCCGCCGGCCAGTGGACTCGGGCTGGCCACCGGGCATTTCCTTGAGCGTAATCCAATTGCTGTTCATGATCGCACTGACGCGATACGTGAAAATTGGCTTGCTGCGGTCGAAAGCGCCCTTGTTGACAACATTTACGGTGCCGCCCATCGCGTTGGCGGGGGAATCGGGCGTCGGTGTCTTCGAGACCTCGACCCGCGAGATGTTGTTCATCATGAGACCACCCACTTCCACGTCGCGGCTCGCGCCAGAGGAGACGGCGCTCGCGAAGGGGTTTCCATCGACGAGAATTGAGGTGGTATGGGATGGCATGCCGCGTACGGAAATCGTGCGGGCGTCGAACGAGGAATAGTTCACTGTGACCCCGGGAACGAACTTGAGAAACTCGCCCAGATTCCCCTCGCCGGCGTCGCCGTAGGCATCGGCATCGACGACGTTTTTGATATTGGCAGCGTAGCGCTGCTCGTTGTTGGCGATGTCGGCCGCGTTCATCTCCCGACTGCTCGCCACGACAAACTGGTCGAGCTTGATCACACTGCCGTCTTTCCCTGTGGCCGGGGTGCCGGTGCGGGAAAGCGAGAAATCCTGCGTGGCCACCTGACCACCCGCCACCGCCACGGTCGCAGCCTGCGCCTCCAGACCGGTAAACAGCGCAAGAATGCGAACGGGCCCGACTGGTACATTGGAAAGGCGAAACTCTCCGCTTTCGTTGGTGAAGGTCTCGATCCGGGTGCCGTCGATCACAACCCGGGCGTTATTCAAGTAGCTACCGCTGGTCGCATTGAACACGCGACCCTCGATGACCCCGGCGGGGCGGCCATCAGACGTCTGGGCGGAGATGAGCGGGGTTAAAGCG
>JBBQEG010000032.1:0-23086 GCA_038320495.1 Opitutales bacterium
GGCGTACGACTGATAAGTGCGTTCCTTCAACCTGGTGTGCAGTGTAATTTTTGCCGAACGTCCAATCATCAACGAGGGGTTTAGCCCCGGACGGAGGGTGACCGCTTGCGTCCCGACGGTCCCTCTCAGTGCGAGGCCGCTGAAGTTGATGATGACGAGTCCGCTCGCGCCGTGTCTCGCCGCGCTGTCATCCAACACCGCGATCTGAAAACGCAAACCAGATCCACCTGGTGTGGATTCGCTCGCGAGGGGGGTAAATAAAAGGAGGGCGTCGCGGACATCGGGCGGGATCACTGCCTCCGCAATCACGGCACCGCTGACTGAATCAACGAAACGAAGTGGCATCGTTCCGCGGTACTCGTAGCGTGGCGAACGCGCAGTGGGATAAAATGCCACGTTCTTCGGCCCCGCGCCGGGTCGCGCCACAAACGCGACATCCGCGATCGCCCGCGCCGAAAAGACTGTGAACCGCACGGTCCGTACCGAATCCGAAGCACCCGCTTGCGCGCTGGCTCCGGGAACAAGCGCGATCAATACCAGCAAACCCAGGGTCAAATATCGGAGCGCGTGAGCCATCGGAAAGAGATCACTTTGAACCGTCGACCGTAACGAAGATTGAGCTCACTGGTGAGCGCATCGGGCAGAACGACCGCATCGTCTGCGGATGCATCGAAATACTCAGGAACGCGCTGGACCGTCGCCTCACACCACGCCCGCCCTTCGGTGGCACCGGTGGCGGGGTTGACCGCCTCACCGTAACTGCGAATCAAGAAAGTATCCGAGCGCGCAAAGAGGACCGGGGCGAGCGCAGTAAGAATATCGCCTTGGGTGAGCCACTGGGAACTGAACTCAGCGATGCTCGCATTCAACTCACTGTCGGCAATCGCCGCTTCCAGCACACTCCGAGGCGAGCCCGGAATTCCGCTCGAGTCGACACCGGCAAAGAGCGACTGCGGCGAGATAAATTCTTCCAAAGAGCGAAAAGGACCATCGGTTCGCAGTTTCAACGTAACCAATTCTCCGATACGCATGGCCAGAGCCGAAACCTGCTCCGCACTCAAGGCGCGTACTCCACGCCTAAAAAGATGCGTGTTGGCGGGAGAGGAAACAGCCGAACCCGTCTCCGCCAGACCGGGGTTAGCCTTATAGGTCTCCTGAGCCGACTGGGAAAACCTGAAGAAGTGAGCTTCACCCGATTGCACGCTGGCCGTCGCGGTGTCCTCCGCCGTGCCCGTCGCTTCCGACACGTCAAGGTAGGTGAACGACTGCGGCGCGGGAAAGCGAATTCCTCGCAACACCGGAGCCCAGGCGGCGGTGCTCGTCGCGTTGATATTAAACGCGCCGCCTTGCAGAAAATACCGCGAGGATCGCGCACCCGACCCGATGGTATCCCGGAGATCAGCCACATCCGGTTTCGCTCCGTCCAATTTTCGCAGCGGTTGGAGCAACGGATTCGGCATCCGCAGATCCCCGGCGACGGTGACGCTAGGCGTCACAGCGGTCGTGAGACCAGAAAAGAAGAATCGATCGAAGAACTCGCCCATCCGAATACTGTTCAATTCCGCGGTCGATCCCCACGGATTGCCGATCGCGAACGGACGCAGCCCCTCGATCGGAAAGTGCTGCAGTATCCCCAGCGACAGAAGCGGAGTTCGCGGCAGTTCGAATACCGGGACATCCTCGTCGTACGACGTGCCCGTGGTCTTGTCTCGGTTCAGCAATCGATCGGGTTCATAGATACGGATAGGAACCCCGTACGCCGTGGGATCCGGCCCGCCCGGAACGGCGCGCAATGCATCTGCGGTAATGTTTACATTCCGCGGGTCAAGACCGTCCGTCGTCAGCCACTCGCTCCCCGTCGCAATGCTGTCGATACCCTCCCCGAGCCGGAATAAAAATCCGAGGGGCGAGGTGTCGTTGCTCGCAAGACTCGGAGTGGTTGTAGTCACAGGCAAATACGTCGGACTCGTATACGTCGCAATCGTCGCATCGTCACGCGCGCGCACCAAACGAAGCGTGAGCGTCGTGGAATCGGGAAGCGTGAGCGCGAGCCGCGTGCTGCCGTTAACTGAAACATCACCCGGAATCGAATCCAACAACCCATTTGCGAAGCTCGATAGATCGGCGGAATCAAAACGTCCTGCATTCTCCCCGGTAACCGGGGCCGCTCCCGCTTCAGAGGTCCAGTTGTAAACCCTCCCCGGCAACCACGACTGTTTATCTGAAACGGGAGATCCACTCGGAAGCGTCCAGGGCAACGCGACTCTCAGCGGCTCTCCATAGCGTTCCCGCAAAGAGAAGCTCGCAGCCGTACTACCGGCATCGGCATTCACGATGTCCACTTGGTTCGGCAGTCCGGAAATCTCCAAGCGTAGTGCTTCCGGGACGAGAGCGGACGAATAGGGATTCCAAAGCGCCGCGGCCCACCGCAGGCTCACGGTATAGGGCGATGCAGCCGTCGGTTTCCGCACACCAAATGTCAGATAAAAGAAGCTGAGCACGGGAACGACGCGCGCTTCGTCGTTGCCGGTCGAGATCCGGTATCGGCGCCGAAGCGCATCCGCGCTGCTATAATTGGGAAAAGGGGCCGGCGGAGTGGGATCGGCCGCAGCGGCTGCCTCGGGAGTCGGCTCTTCCATATATGATTCGTAATTCGCCCAGGCCGCAAACTCCTTTCCCAGCAAGTCAGGCATTAGCGACAGATCCTGCCGCAGACCGCCCAGCTTGGGATTAGCGAGCACTCCAAAATTATTTGCTGACCATATATGAAATCGCGACTGGAGCGGGACGAGCCCGACGGCGGCATTGGCTCCATTCCGGAGCAGCGAGATCTGATTAAAAGCCGCAATCTTCCCGTTGGCGACAAGGTCACGATTATTCAGATCACGGGGCTCAAAAAACGGATTGCCTCCTGGATCCGCTGCGCCCGCACCGAGGGCGATCTGCTGACGAAGGCGCGAGCGCAATTCCCCGGAATCGTACGGCGCAAAGGTGATACTCTCAGTCGAGTCTCCGACCGCGACCGGCGCTTTCACTCCCTGATCTCCGACCCACCAAGCGTAGCGCCCAATCACGGTACTCCCCGCCGGCGAAACGCCCGGCACACCCGGAACTCGAATATCCTGCAACTCCGCGACCGTGGCATTCGCTGCCGTGGAACCGTCTGTCCTCGTGCCGACCAACGTGACTGCGCGGGCAGCCGGAATCGCGGCCTCAAGATCAACTCCACCCGCCTCGGCCCCGCTGGCGAGCCATGCCCGCGGGCTCCTCTCAGCGTCGTCTCCATTCCACACTCCCGTATAGTGACGTTTCTGAGGGTTGACTCCGGATCGGCTTTCGGCGGTCGCAGTCACGCGTTGATCCGGTCCAGCTTGCTGCTGCAGTTGATCGAGCGCCACATCCAATGCGAGCAAGGCATTCTCACGCGCCTGCGCCTGACGCTGCATGTTCCCCGCCACCGCCGTCTCCACGCGCGTGTAGGTCGCCAGCGCAACCAACAGCAATACGACGAACGCGAGCAGCGTCAGAGTAAGGAGCAACGCAAACCCACGTTGATCGCGGAACGGTTGAAAGGGTGAAGGAAACGGGCCCACGGAGATTAAAGGGGCTGTGTATTCAAAATGATACGACGCGTGAATACCTGTGAATTTGCCATCGCCAGGTCCCACCAGTACTGCTGCGGCGTGCGACCGACGGGAGCGGTGAGGCGCTGGGGATTCGCCTCGTAGCCGGCGATCAGGCGCGCGCCTTCATCGGTCAAGACGCGCACCATGACATCCACCACTTCCGGGAAGCAGTTGGTGTAATTGCCGGCCGCATTGGTTACCCCCGCCGGCAGGTTGGCAGTGTGCGCAAGGTCGTTATTGGCGAACGGAAAGATTCGAGTCAGCTGCCGCCCACCCGTCGTGGCGTCGGAAACGTAGACGTAACCGCGCACTCCGAAATCGATCACGTTTTCCGCGAGGACACTATTGAGCGTGGGATAACGAATCTCCGCCGGATCGCGCGGCTGCGCGGTGTTGGCGGCGGGCTGATAAACGCCAGCCGCAATATTAAAGCCCGCCTGCAAGGTGCCACTGCGCGCGGGGCTGTTCGCGGCCGGGCGAACTTCTGTGCGATGCAGGAGATAACGTCGATCCAGATTCGTCGGGGTCGCGGTCGTGGCGCGACGGACAATCTGATAAGCTACAGCCACCGGCGTCGAACTGGTATCCGTCGTGGCGTTACTGCCCCGCTTGGTCGTGAAGAACCGCAGCCACGTCCCGGCCACTCCAAAACGGGGGCCGGTCGGACCCGATTCACCCCAATTGCCGGTGGCGATCAGCTGCAGCGAACCGGCAGCGTTGGCCGGCTTGATCCCGGTAGTGGTCGTTCCTGTGTTGTTCCAAAGCGTACCGGCGTTGGTCACATTGACCGGGATCGTCGCCGCCCACCACGTATTGCCGTCGTCGCGATACCACGCGGCCTGCAGGTCGAGCGTCAGCTGATCGAGAATATAGCGGGCCTGCGCCTCAGCGGAAAGCCGTCCCGAGGTGCGTGACCAGAATCCGGTTACGTTGGTCAGGATCGCCACCATGAAACCGGCAAGCAACGCCGTGACACCCACCGCAACCAGGACTTCGAGGAGCGTGAATCCGCGCCCGCGGCGCACCCGCTCACAATCACGCGATCCAGCGGTTTTCATCGGGTAACGGAGCCGGTGAAAAACAATGCCTGTTTACCGCCGTGATCAAAACGGAGGGCGGCGGCAGGGTTGCTCCCAACCTGGATAACACCTGCGCCGCCTTCCTTCACGAACGCGGGCCAACGAACGCGCGCGGTGTAGGCCAACATAAAGGCCGTCGAATCGGGATTGGCAGGCGCCGGGTCGCCCTCAACCGGCGGCGCGCCCGCGATGATTGGCGACAATGTTTCATTCCGGATGAGCGCGATCTCAAAAAACTTGTCCCGATCAGAATTGCGATTGGTCACTGGATCAATCCACACGGGGTCGGAATAGACTCCGACCTTTCCGCCATCCCGGCTGGCGAAAAGGATCTGTGCATCCGTCGCTGGATTGTAGTCCGACCGCGCGTCCGTATCCGTCAGCTCATGACGCGCTCCGTTGGATGCCTTGAGCAAAGTCGTCACTTCGAGGAACGGCATGCCGTGCAATTTGAGCTTAAGAGCATCCGCAACGCGCGAGGCGGCTTCTCCATCAGCCGACGCGGAAACCGAGCGGGCCACCGGAGTGAAAAGCGCGACCACGCCCAGCATGCCGGCGGCAAAGATCCCAATGGCCACCACGACCTCAAGGAGTGAAAACCCGCCTCGCAAATCCCATCGTCCTGAATTGGTGCGCGTCATGGTCAGAAGCCAATCGCCTGATTCACAAACGTCACCGCACCCGTGGGTCGTAGAATCAGCCCGCGCACGGCGGCGCTGTTGTTGAACTGAGGCAGGTTGTTCGCCTGCGCCGCCGTGGCGACCACCAGTCGCGAATGAGGCAAGGCGCCGATTTGTGCGATGGTGCCGTCAGCCGCGAACTCGATGACAAACGCGGTCGCGCCCGTCCCGAAAGGCGTGCCGGGCCGCTGGGTCAGAGCGATCGGTCCCCGGATAGTGGATACAAGCGGGGGATTGGCCGGCCAGGTGACCCCGCTGGCGAGCAGGCCGGCGGTGGACGGAGGCACGACATAAACGCCTCGAGGGAGCAGGGCCGGACTGCCGGCAGGAATCCACGTCGGCCGGGCGGCACCAGGCGTACTGTTTCGAAAAACCTGCAACAACCGCAGGTATTTGTCCGGCTCGCCGGTGGGCGGCCGCGTGCCGTAAATCGCGAGCACCGCTTCCGTCTGATGAACGGCGGCCTGGGCCCGCGCGCTTCCCACCATGGTGGCAAGGGTAGTTTGGGCGCTCGCGAGCGCGTTCCCGCCCGTATCGCCCAAGGCGATACCGAAGCCGGCGGCGAGCAGCGCGATTAACCCAACGACGACGAGCAGCTCGAGCAAAGTGAACGCCCGCGTCGTCCGTATCCGGATAATACTGACGCAACCGGCCAAGCGATGGAATGGGTCGCGGTTCATCGCCAGCTCATGATCAGATCGTTCTCGGACCTCGCGCCCGGCGGCGCGCTATAGAACATGACTCCGGCGCGTGTTCCGCCCGTGGTGCCTGGGGTGACAACGGTGGTGGGGCGTATCGTGGTCGCGGCACCGGAAACCGTCACCGGCGGGAAACCGCCGGGCGTGTCGCGACCGTTGATCAGGCCGTCCAGATTACTATCGGTCACGACCGCGATCGAAGTGCTATAGAATGCGTCGCGAATCAAGTTCAGCTGGTTCGCGGCGGCGCGGCCAGCGGCGACGTCAGCCTGCGTCACGAAATCAGACTCGGTAAAGGAGACGAACCGAATACGCCGGGAATTCTGCCCCAACGCGGGAGTCGGCGTTCCCGTGGTCGCACCGGTGAGGGCGGCGCCGTCGCGACGAGTGCCGGCGAGCAAGTCATGGAAAAGATGATTCCCGGCGGCCTGCGTGGTGCCGCCTTGGTTTACGAGCTTCTGGGCGCCATTCGGGAACAGCTGGGGGTACGCACCATATTCCTGGCGGAACTGCTCGAAGGCAGCGGACCATTGACTGAATTGGGCGCGGGTCTTTGCCCGACTGGCGGAGTTGCGGACGCTGCTGAGCGTCGGCAGAAGAATGGCCGCGAGAATCCCAATGATGGCGATCACCGTCAGGAGTTCGATCAACGTAAAGGCGCGGCACCCACGGCGCGACGCCATCCGGCCCGGCACGCCGCGAGAGCGACCTCGGGCGTAATCTCGGGGAACAGGGCAGATGCGGACGTGAAGCGAAGCTGTCATGAAATCAAGGGGTCGCGTACAGATTGTCGGCGTTCACGCCGGTGGTCTGCGCCGTGCTGGCGAACAGGCCGGTGTTGGGATTGGGGGCCGTGTGCTGGCCGTCCGGGCCGGCGGAATACAAAAGAAAACCCGGTAACTGCCAGGGACTGTTCACCGGCGAACCGACCCTCGGAGCCGATTTATAGTAATACATATAACGGTTTCCCCAAGGGTCGAGAAACGCATTCGCCACGGCGAGCTTGGCCGGGGGCGAGCCTTGCGGGACCCCGAACGTGATATCGATGATGGCCACCTCGGACCGCAATTTCGAGAGTTCGACCAAAACGGGCCCGTTCAGCCGGGCGGCGAAGTTGGTGGGACCGTAGACCCCGGTGAGGGCGTTGAACAGCAGAGCCTGGGCCTGGGATTGGGCCACCACAGCGCCCACAATGACTGGCGCCTGGCCGGCATTTCCCGTCTGGGGATAATCGCCGTAGTATTGTTTATAGGTTTCGAGAGCCTGCGCGAGTGCGGCGAGATCTCCCCGGCTTCGCGCGATGGCGGCGCGTTGTTGCGCGCCGCGGACGAGACCCACGCTCAATGACACCAGAATGGCGATAATCGCCATTACAGCGAGAAGCTCAATCAGGGTAAATGCTGACCGGCGGCTGGGGCAGGCGAACGGCATAATGGGTAAGGACGCGAGTGAAACGCCAGAGTTGCCATCGCCGCAAATGGAAAGTGGACCCTAAAAAACAGTCAGGCGGGGATGATCCCGCCTAGCGGTTACGAAGGAACGCGAGGCTGGCCCGCCTTTCCGGGCGCGACCAGCCTTACTTGAACGCTTAATCTTCCGACTGGAGCGCGGCGATGACACTGAAGTCTTCGAGCGTACTCGTGTCACCCTTCACATCTACCCCGGCTGCAATATCCTTGAGGATACGACGCATGATTTTCCCACTCCGGGTCTTGGGAAGGCCGGCAGCGAAGCGAACGGTGTCGGGTTTGGCGAGGGAACCGATTTCGCGGCCCACGTGATTGCGGAGCTGTTCTTTGAGTTGTTCACTCGCGACCTGGCCGGATTTAAGGGTCACGAAGACGCAGAGCGACTGACCCTTCAGTTCGTCGGGGCGACCCACGGCGGCCGCTTCGGCCACGGCCGGATGTGAAACGAGCGCGCTTTCAATTTCCGCGGTGCCGATTCGGTGGCCGGAAACATTGAGCACGTCGTCGATCCGACCCACGATCCAGAAGTAGCCGTCCTTGTCCTGTCGGGCACCGTCGCCGGTGAAGTAGATCTCCGGCCGGCCGGCGAACTCGCTGAAATACTGGCGTACATAGCGATCGTCGTCGCCCCAGAGGGTGCGGAGCATGGAGGGCCAAGGTTGGGTGATCACGAGTTTTCCGCCGCTGTTACGCGGGACCTCGTGGCATTTTTCATCGACGACCTTCGCCACGACGCCGAAGAACGGACGAGTCGCGGAACCCGGCTTGGTCGGCGTCACGCCCGGGAGCGGGGCGATCATGATACAACCCGTTTCGGTCTGCCACCACGTGTCGACGATCGGACAGCGTTTTTTTCCGATCAGGGTGTGGTACCACATCCACGCCTCCGGATTAATGGGCTCACCGACGGAGCCGAGCAGCCGCAAGGAGTCGAGCCGGTGCCTCAGAACATAATTATCGCCCCAGCGCATGAAGGCGCGAATCGCGGTCGGAGCGGTGTAGAGAATGGTGATCCCATGACGGTCGATCATCTGCCAGAACCGATCAGGCTCGGGCTGATTGGGAGCGCCTTCATAGAGGAAGATCGTGGACCCGTTGGAGAGCAGACCATAGACGACGTAGCTATGTCCCGTGATCCAGCCGATGTCGGCGGAACAGAAATAGCGGTCGGTCTCCTTCAAGTCGAAGACGTAATGAGCGCTCAACTTGCAGCCCAGGAGGTAGCCAGCGCTTGTATGGAGGACACCCTTCGGCTTCCCCGTGGAGCCGGACGTATATAGAATAAAGAGCGGATGTTCGGAATCAAAGGCCTTGGCCTTGTGCACATTGGGGGCGCCTTCCCACGCCTCGTTCCACCAGACATCGCGGCCTTCCGACATCGTCACGGGATTTCCGCAGCGTTTCACAACCAGCACCGTTTGTACGGTGGGCGTGTTTTCGACGGCCTTGTCCACATTGGCTTTGAGCTCAATGACCTTGCCGCGGCGCCAGCCCCCATCGGCGGTTATTACTAATTTTGCCTTACAGTCATTAATTCGATCCTTGAGCGCTTCAGGGCTAAATCCCCCGAAAACCACCGTGTGAATAGCCCCGACGCGCGCGCAAGCGAGCATCGCCATGACGGCTTCGGGAATCATCGGCATATAGATGGCGACGCGGTCACCTTCACCGATTCCCATATTATGAAACGCATTCGCCCAGCGACACACGTGGAAGTGCAACTGCTTGTAGGTGATGGTTCTGACATCACCTGGCTCTCCCTCGAAAATCAGCGCGGCCTTATTCTCGCGGGCGGTGCCAAGGTGCCGGTCAAGGCAGTTTTCGGCCACGTTGAGCTTACCGCCAACGAACCATTTCGCATGCGGCGGCTTCCAATCGAGGACCTTCTTGTAAGGTTTTCGCCAAACCAAATGTTCCTTGGCCTGTCGGTCCCAGAATTTCTCTGGGGAGTTGACAGACTCGTGGTAGAGCCTTTTGTAAGCCGCATCACTCCCAAGATTCGCTTGGGCTTTGAACTCGGCCGAAGGCCTGAATTTCCGGGACTCCCGGGATACTGAGGTAATCGTCTGATCTGGCACAGGCGTGTCGGATTGTAGGGTTAATGGACGCAAACCGCGGCTCTTATCCTGCTCAGAGTTTCAAGCGTCAAGCGGGACGTTGTCTGCCCTCACCCTCTCTGTATGGAAAAGAAACCTGCGTCCGCTCCCGCGGACTCCACCGCTGCGACGGCAATTCCCGCCGCGGCGCAAAATTCCGCAACCGCGGAAAGTAATGCGCCTGCCCCGATGCCGGCCGAAAACACGATTCACGTCGAAGGCGTGCTCGACATTGATCTCCAGCGCGGAGGCAATGGCCAACTAGTCGACCTTAACAAGGGTGGGAAGCGTCGGCCAACCGACCCCTTTGTCCCCAAGGAATTGATCCGTCGCTTCAAGCTCCGGAACGGTTCGATGATTGGAGGAACCGCCTTTCCGCCGGACGGCCGCTTCCCGAACCCGAAGATGCGCTTTATCGAGACGGTTGATGGCGTCCCTTTGGAGGAACGCCGCGCCAAGTTCGATTTTACAAGCCTGACGACCATTTCACCGACCCAACACCTCAAACTGGAGATGAAGGACGGCCGCATGACGACCCGGGCCGTCGACCTTTTCTGTCCTGTTGGAAAAGGCACGCGCGGGCTCATCGTCGCTCCTCCCCGTACGGGTAAAACCACCCTTCTGCGTGACATGGCATTGGGGGTACTGGAAAACAACCCGGAATGTCACGTCATGATTCTTTTGGTCGACGAACGACCTGAGGAAGTCACCGACTTTAAACGCAGTGTCACGGCGGCAGAGATCTGGGCCTCCTCGAATGACGAGCAGATCGAGAATCATATCCGCGTTGCCGACATGTGTATCGAGCGCGCCAAGCGGCTCGTGGAAACCGGCCGCGACGTCGTGCTGTTTGTCGATTCCATCACGCGACTGTCCCGCGCACACAATACTGCCCGCAATTCCGGCCGCACTGGTTCGGGTGGTTTGGATGTGCGCGCCCTCGAAAAACCGCGCCAGATATTTGCTACTGCCCGTAAGACCGAAGAAGCGGGTTCGCTCACGATTATCGCCAGCGTCCTCGTTGAAACCGGCAGCCGCATGGACGACGTGATCTTTCAGGAATTCAAAGGCACCGGAAACATGGAATTGGTGCTCGACCGCAAGGCCGCCGAGATGCGCCTCTGGCCAGCCATCAACGTCGCCGCGAGCGGCACCCGGAAAGAAGAGCTGCTGATCGATGCCAAGACCCTCGAAGGAATTCACTTCTTCCGCCGCGCCTTGGTGCAGCAGAAAATCGAGGAAGCGACCGATACCATGATCGCCCGGCTCTCAAAAACAAAGACCAACGCCGAGTTTCTGAAACTAATCGCCCGTTAGTTCGTCAGTTTCTTTCCTCTTGCCCGCCCGGAAATCTCCTGAGATTCATCCTGTTCTCCTTGCTTCAAGAGCCAGCTTCTTCCGCCACCGCTACCTACTTCATGCATAGTTTCTCCGAGCAATGTCTCGACATGGCCCGCTCGATGCTGGGCCACAATCTCGACTCCATCCAACCTGACGGCACCATCCTGCCAGCCAATGGTGAGCAGTCACGCCCGGACGAACCCGGCCACGTCGCCTTCGCGCTCGGAGAATTCTATCGTGCCACGGGTGAGACCACCCTCAAGGGCCACGATCTCATCGATCTCGCGGCGCGGTGTATCACCGCGCAGATGTTTACCGAGCCGGCCGCGGAAAACGGGCTTGCGTACGCGGCTTTGGGGCTCCTCGCCTTCGGCCCATCCAAGGAACGTAATCCGGTCTGGGAACGCTTGGTCGAAGAAACCCAGCAACGGATCGACAAGTCGCTCCTTCATCGCAGCGACTATGATAACCACTGGCAGGCCTTCAATGTCGCCAAGGCGGTCGCGCGGTTCTCGCTTGGACTGTCCAAGAAGGACGAGACCTCGCGCTTGATCGAGCGCGTGGTGGAGCGGATTAACCAGACGAGCTCAGCCGGATTCTTCGACGACTCGAAGACCGGCACTGGCAGCAGTCTTGGGGGCAATTTCAATTTATACGGCGTGATGACCTTCGTGTTCATCCGCTCGGCGCTTCAGCTCCACGCGAACAGCGGTGTCCGTGAACGCAAGCTCCCCACCCTGCGCACGTACGCTGAGAAATATATCAAGATGATGCCAGATCTCGTCCGACACGACGGGCTCGGCTGGGCCTTCGGCCGTGCGGCCGGCGCCTATGGGCAGATGCACTGCATTAGCCTCATCCTGCAGGGTCTTCGTGACGGCTGGATCCCCGACGAACAGAAGGTCAAATATTATGACATTCTGCGCCGGCTGTTCATGTTCTTCTACGAGACCTATCTCGATCAGGAACATGGCTTCCTCGATCTGCGCGATGACGAGCGTACCGCCTATTCGCATCACACGACGCGCATGGCGAATTTCGATGCCGCGCGTTACCTGTGCCAATGGTCGCGTCTCGCCAAGACCATTCAGATGCCCGCGGGTACTCCGAAAGTTGAGCCCCAGAGAACCTCTGGACGCTTCGTCATTTTCGACAAATCGAACCGCAAGGAACAAGGGCTTTTCCTTTACCGCGACGGCGAGTCAGGGATCCATCTGCAGGTCCCTCTGATCAGCGCTGGATCGAAGCTCACCAGTGACTCACTCGCATTCCCACATTGCCCGGGAATCTTCGACTGGCCGAACAATGTTTACGCCCCGATTATGCTCCCCGAACTCACCTTCGGCGAACAAGTCACCCTGCCCTCATTCTACGGTAAGAACTGCGTCACCGGTCTCGGGCTGCGTAACAGTTTCTATTTCCGCTACGAACAGCCTGACCTGATCAACCTCAAGGAGGAGCTCGTGAAGGGTCTCGGCAGCTGCAAGGTGCAATGGACCTTCGCTGGCAATAAGATCGGCGTCGAGTTCGCCTACACGGTCAAACAGCAGGTCACGCTGGACAAGTTCCGTTACTGCCTCGCGATCGCGGCTCCGCACTCGAAATACCACGTCACCGGCGCGCTCGCGCTCGGGCCTCACGGTCATCGTTGCAGCGTCGCCAAGGATGATTTCCAAGCGACATGGCGCGAAACCGAAGTGGTCAGCGCCGACCCGACCTATCGGACGAATTACGGCAAGGTTCATTATCTTCAATACCTCGTGCGCGATCACCCGCTGATCATGCGTCCTGGCCACGTTTACCGCCTCGCGGTGAATTTCGAGCCTGACGTCACGCACATGGACGCGTAATGGTCTCCGAAACCATCGGTTTGCGAGTCGTGAGTCCCACTGCTCGTCCCCGATGGGATCTCAACGCTTTCTTACTGAGGGCGCCTCTGTCTACGTTCATCGGCTACACCGCGTGGTGCATTGACCAGCGACCGTCTTCCTTCTCCCACCGCCGGCCGCCGCAGGTTTTCACCTCGCTAGCCGCACTTCCCACCTCGCACCTTCCACGCGTGCTCTCTCGACGCATCATTCCGTGTCTCGACGTCAACGCCGGCCGCGTGGTCAAAGGCGTAAAGTTTCAGGAGCTGCGCGACGCGGGCGATCCGGTGCAGTGCGCGAAGGCGTACGACGCTCAGGGCGCTGACGAGCTGGTCTTCCTCGATATCACCGCCTCGAGTGACAATCGCTCCATCATGTACGATGTCGTGGCGGCCACGGCCGAACAGTGTTTCATGCCGTTGACGGTTGGAGGCGGGCTCCGCACCGTGGCGGATATCGAAGCCATGTTGAAGAGTGGCGCGGACAAAGTTTCCTTGAACACGGCGGCGATCAAGGATCCCGGGTT
Organism: Opitutales bacterium; assembly: GCA_038320495.1. Classification (GTDB taxonomy): domain Bacteria; phylum Verrucomicrobiota; class Verrucomicrobiia; order Opitutales; family Opitutaceae; genus ER46. The sequence goes on from JBBQEG010000032.1 coordinate 13,384, forward strand.
GATCAAATCGGCGTCCGATCGATTCGGCGCTCAATGCATCGTGGTTGCCATCGATGCGAAACGTGAGCCCGACGGAAAGTCGTGGCGGGTCTACACCCATGGCGGACGTAATCCGACCGAACTCGACGCCGTGGCATGGGCGCAACGCGCGACGGAACTCGGCGCCGGCGAGATCCTGCTGACCAGCATGGACGCCGACGGCACGAAAGCGGGTTACGACTGTGCCCTCACGCGTGCCGTCAGTGACGCGGTCACGGTGCCCGTGATTGCCAGCGGCGGCGCTGGAACGCTTCCGCATTTCGCGGATGTCCTCGATGAAGGCCGGGCGAGCGCGGTGCTGGCGGCGAGTTTGTTTCATTTCGGCGAGTTCACGATCGCGCAGGTGAAAGCGCATCTTGCAAGTCGAGGCGTGCCGGTCCGGCAGTAGTTGTTCCTAGCGAACGGCCTTACGCGGCCGCCGTCCCGCCACTGCCACCACCGGTTGAGCCCGGCGCAGGCCGCTCCTCGTCCGACGCATCCTCGACTTCGGCTTCGGATTGGGACTCCGCTCCGGCATCGGCATCACCTTCGAAAACGGCATCGGCCTGAGCCTCCCCTTCTAAATTCGCTTCGACATCAATCGCTGGGCCTTTCGTCGCGATTGCCTCAACGTCCCCCTCAGCGTCGGCAGGTAGCGCCGCCTCGGCAGCCGCCACGGAGCTAATGGGTCCGGCGGGAGGCGCGATGGGCTCCCTTTCCGTCTCCGTCGTAAGCGCTTCCGAGTTGGCCTCCGAGGAGGGCGCGGCCGGCTCTGCGCCGGCGCCTGGTTCACTCGAATCATCCGCTGAAGTCTCCCCGGCCCCAGCGTCGCTCGTCGCAGCTGCAGCGCCCACCGCCGACACTGCGGCTGCGCTCTCGGCGGCCTTCGACGCCCCCACGAAGGCGGAAGGGGAGACGTCCGCATCGGTCACCGACATTTCTGGTGGAGCGGTCACAGCTCCTGCTTTTGCCTTCGGTCCGCCCACGAGAACGCTGAGCTGCTGTTGCACAGCGACAAAGAATTCGGGCGTGAGGTCTCCTGCGGGTATCTCGAAGATCTGCTTGCTCCGGGCATGTTCGAAACGATTGCGCGCGCCGTCCGTGCTCCGGCCTCGCGGTCGAAGAATCTTTTTTCGCTCCAACATGAGGGCAAGGAACTGGACGAGACGGGTATTTTCGGGCGTCGGTTCGGTCGTCGGATCGGCGAGCGCGACGAAAAGATTCTCGGCCGTCAGCTTCAGCGCGCGCTCTGAGTTTTCACCCTGCTTCCGCGGTTTGAAAGGCTGCACCCAGCGGCAGGCGAGCACGCCCTCAGGCGAAAACGCCTTCGCATGCTCCTCGATGACGTCGTACCGCACAATTTCCAGCGCCGCCCCACTCCGCACCAGGAAACTGGCCACCCGCATGCCTTCCACGAAGGGCTCCCCTGAAACAGAGCACGTGGTCGCAAGCGGCTGGAGATGCATTTCCATAGGCTTTCTTGTTTACTCCCGCTCAAGGCGGAAGCTAGCACTTTTGCGCGACATGAACGGGAGACTCATCGCCGTGGGTGACATTCACGGCTGCCATCAGGAATTCGCCGACATGTTGGCCCGCCTTGCCATGGACCGGAACGACCGGCTGGTTCTCCTCGGCGACCTCATCAATCGCGGACCCGATAGTGGCAAAGTGATTGATCTCGCACTGGAAAATCACGCCCTCTCGCTCCTGGGGAACCATGAGTTGCGACTGCTGAAATTCCGACGCAGTGGCGACAAGAAGGTATTGAAGGACGGAGACCTGGACACGCTGGCCACCCTCCGCAGTGAACACTGGGCGTATCTCGAAGCGATGCCGTTGCGCTTTGAAGAGCCCGAGTTGAACACCGTCCTGGTCCACGGTGGGTTCCTGCCGAGCGAACCATGGCAGAAGCAAACCGCCGAGGTCGTCACGCAGATTCAAGTCGTTGATCGCGACGGCGAACCCGCCAAACGAGCCGACTCCCCGGATGCGCCCGCTTGGGCGGATCTGTGGACGGGTCCGCCGTTCGTCGTTTACGGCCACACCCCGCGGCCCGAAGTCTACAAACGCAAGTGGTCCCTCGGAATTGACACCGGCTGCGTCCAAGGCGGGCATCTTACCGCTTACGAGCTCACAGAAAAACGTTTCTATCAGGTCAAAGCCCGCCAACGTTACTGGTCATAAACCGCTCGCGGGCGCTCGCCCGACTTTCGGATAAATTCTCCCATGGCCGCGACTCCTGACTCCAATCCCGATGACACGCTTCTGCTCTGCGTGGACATGCAATCGGCGTTTCTCCAAGTCATCCCGAACTCAGAACACCTGCAACGCCGCTGCGCATTCGCGATCGCTGCGGCCACCGGAATCGGCGTGCCCGTGGCGTTCACCGAGCAGGTCCCGGAGAAACTCGGGGGCACGCTGACCGAGCTGTTGCAACTCGCCCCGCAGGCGAGCATATGGGGAAAAAAAGCGTTTTCCGCGCTGGGTGACGAAGGGATTCGCGATGCAATTCTGCGCCAGCGGGAAGTGCACCACCTTCTCCTCTGCGGAATTGAAACTCCGGTCTGCGTTTACCAGACCGCGATCGGGGCGTTGTCCGAAGATCTTCAAGTGACGGTGCTGAGTGACGCGATTGGCGCGAGACGCGATGAGGATGCCCGTGCCTGCCTCGACGCCCTTGCTCGCGCCGGCGCGCACATTCTTCCAGCGGAGACGGTGTTTTACGCCCTGCTGCGGGACGTCAGCCATCCCTTTTTTCGGGGCTACACGCAGCTGGTTAAATCCGCTTCGTGATGGCAGAGCTTGTCGGCCGCGTCGCAGCCCCGCAACGTGGCTCATCCAGCGTTCAACCCAGCCATGTCCGACGAATCCAAGCCTCTCAGCGTCCGTGAACTAAAGTCCTATGATGCCGGCGATCACGGGCGCGCCTTTGCCAGCGTCCTCGTGATCAAGAAACTCGCATCGAAGACCGCATCCAACGGGAACTCGTTTTATAGCATCGAACTCGGGGATCGCTCCGGGTCGTTCTCCTGCACGGTGTTCAACGACAGCCCCGTCTGGGAAATCTTAAAAACCGCGGGCGAAGGAGCCGTGGTGCGGATCGACGGCAAAGTGGAATTTTATCAGGGCCGCTTCTCCCCTCGTCTGGTCAAGGCCGTCGCACTTGCCGATGACGAACTCGGTGCACCTGGGTTGATCGAGAACCTGGTTGAGACGGCTCCCGAAGATCACAATGGTCTCTGGCAGGAACTGCAGGCCTTTATCGATAGCATCGCCCACGACGAGCTGCGCATGACGGTGCGCGGCGTGTTTGAAGAGATCGGGGAAACGTTTCGGTGGTCGCCCGCCGCGGTTGCCATGCATCACGCGTATCGCCACGGCCTGCTTGAACATACCATTCACATGGCGCGCGCCTGCAAAGCGCTGCTGCCGATCTATCCCGAGGTGGAAGCCCACCTGGCGATGGCCGGTATCCTCCTTCACGATACGGGCAAGGCCATTGAGTACGAGGGTACCCTTGCCACCAAACGCAGCCGCCGCGGAATCCTGCAGGGCCACGTTGTGCTCGGGTATCAACTCGCTCGAAAGGCCGGTATGCGGGCGAAACTCGACCCCGATCGCCTGGAGCAGCTCGAGCACATCATCCTTTCCCACCAAGGTGAACCGGAATGGGGAGCCGCCGTTTACGCGGCGACGCCGGAGGCCGTCTTCGTCTCGATGATCGACAATCTCGATGCGCGCATGGGCATGGTGCAACGCGCACTGCGGCAGACGCCGGAGACCGTCGAGTTTTCAGAGCGCCTCCCCGGGTTGAGTTCGCAACTCCTGACCCGCCGGATTCCGCCCGCGCCCCCGCAGGGTTGAGGTCTTCGCGCGCGGGACCTCGCGCCAGGAAAACACCAATAGTTGGAGGGTCAGGTTTTCGCCGCTCCCCGGCGCTGGAAACGAAGCAATCGTTGTCCCATCAGCTCCCCTTTGAGTCCAACCCCGGGTGCTGGTTCTCCCCTCGCCGCTCGCCGTAAGCACAGATTGGCGAGGCTCGCCTTCCGAGCGCTCGCCTTCGGCCTTGCCATCGGGGTATGCGCCCTGCACGTTGGGCGTCTTTTTCTAACAAAAGCCGCGTCCGCCAATGAACCAGAGCATCCGTAATATCGCGATCATCGCCCACGTCGACCATGGGAAGACCACCCTCGTTGACAAGCTTCTCAAGGAGGGTGGCGTCTACCGAGCCAACCAGCAAGTTGAAGAACGCGCCATGGACTCCATGGACCTTGAAAAGGAGAAGGGTATCACGATCAAGGCGAAGAACACATCCGTCCATTGGAAGGACAAGATCATCAACATCGTCGATACGCCCGGCCACGCTGACTTCGGCGGCGAAGTCGAACGCGCCCTGCGCATGGTCGATGGCGTACTGCTCGTCATTGATGCGTACGACGGCCCACAGGCTCAGACGCGTTTCGTGCTCCGCAAGGCCCTTGCCCACGGACTCAAGGTCGTGATCGTGATCAACAAGATCGACCGCGACAACGCCGAGCCGGCCAAGATGTATGACAAGGTGCTCGAGCTCCTCATGGAACTCAACGCCACCGAGGAACAGTTCGATGCGCCCGTCGTATACGGTTCAGGTCGCGACGGCTACATGATGTATCATCTGGGTGAGGCCAAGGAGAACATGACGCCTCTCTTCCAGACCATTCTCGACCACATCCCACCGCCGTTCGCCAAGCCGAACGAGCCGTTCCACATGCTGGTGTCCAACTTGGACTGGAGCGATTACGTCGGTCGTATTGCCGTCGGCAAGATCCTCGGCGGCACGGCCAAGATTGGCGACAACGTCTTCATCGTTCGCCATTCCGACCACAAACGCATCCGCGCCAAGATCACCAAGATTTTCGAGTTCACCGGTCTCGGCACCCGTGAAACCGAAAGCGCCGTGGCGGGGAACATCGTTGGCTTCGCCGGCTTCGAAGACGTCGACATCGGGGACACCCTTACTGTCGACGAACAGGGCCACGCCCTTCCGTTCACCCAGATCGATCCACCGACGCTTGAGATGCAGTTCGCCGTCAATGACGGCCCACTCGTCGGCACCGAAGGCAAACTCGTCACCTCGCGTCAACTTCGCGAACGTTTGATGCGCGAGCTCAAGACCAACGTTTCCATCTACATCGACGACTCCGAGAAAGCCGGCGTCTTCAATGTCAAAGCCCGTGGCGCCATGCAGGTCGCTGTCCTCGTTGAAACCATGCGTCGCGAAGGATTCGAGCTTCTCGTCTCCCGCCCCACCGTCATCGAACAGGTGATCGACGGAAAGCGCCTGGAGCCGTACGAGACCGTGTGGATCGAAGTTCCAGACGAGTGCGTCGGCTCGATCATGCAGAATCTGGCAAACCGCAAAGGTCTGCTGACGAACATGGAGAAGCACCCGCATTCGACCATGCTCGAAGCCACGATCACGACGCGCGGTCTGATCGGCATGGAAATCGATGTTGTCAATGCCACCAGCGGTCGCGGCGTACTCAGCCATTTGTTTAAGGAATACGGTCCCTTCGCCGGCGAAGTGCTCACCCGGATCACCGGTACTCTGATCGCCACGGAAGCCGGTGAGACCACGACCTACGCGCTGTTGATGGTGCAGGAACGCGGCAAGCTCTTCGTCAGCCCTGGCGAGCAGGTCTATGAAGGCATGATCGTGGGCGAAAACCCCCGCAACGAAGATATCGCCTGTAACGCGGTGCGCGAAAAGAAGCTCACCAACTTCCGCTCCCAAGGTGACGGTGTTGCGGCCGGCCTCACGCCCGCTACGAAGCTGTCCCTCGAACGCGCGATCGAGTACATCGCGAGCGACGAGTTCGTCGAGGTTACTCCGAAGAGCCTGCGTCTGCGCAAGCGGATCCTCGGCAACGGCGCGCGCCAGAAGGCCGCGAAGTCCGGAAAGCAGTAAGGGCGGAGGAAAATCGGGAAATTGAGAAAGTGGGAAAGCGGAAAACTCGGAAAACGCGGTACGGCGCTGACGATCTTTTCCGCTGAAGCCTTTCTCCCCTTCAAGGCCGCTCCTTCGAGCGGCCTTTTTTATTTCATGACGGCAAGCCAGGCGGATGCTCGGGAAGCTCGCTTGGGAGTGACAGCCCTCCAGTGACGTCCGCCCAGGCCACGCAGGCGGGGTGTACGCACACGCCCGGAACGGCGCCGGCCCTCCGGCGGCAGAACGGCTCGCAACACGACGACTTACAGCAGCTCTTTCGGCAACTGGGCCACGACCTGCTTGATGTTCTGCACCGCGTCGCGGTGACACACCAGAATCGCATCCGCCGTCTCCACCACGACGAGATCTTTCACCCCGCACAGCGCGATTCGCCGGCCGTTACTGACCGCGATGTTGTTCGACGACGCCACTGTCGTCACCGGCCCGCGGAGCGTATTGCCCGACGGATCTAGCGGGAGATGCTTCGGCAGTGCCGTCCACAAGCCGGCATCATCCCAATCGAACTGAGCGGTCATCACTTCCACCGCGGCCGCCTTTTCCATGATCGCATAGTCGAGGGAGACCTTCGGCTCGAGCGTGGGAAAAAACTTCTCGATATAAGCCCGCGCGGCGGAGTCCGCACCAGGAGAAGGCTTCTGCCCCACACCCGCACTCGGATGCGCCGCGGGAAATTCGCGGATGAATTTCGCCAGCCCGGGCGCATGCTTTTCTGCCTCCGCCAGGAAGACTTCCGCCCGCCAGACGAACATCCCGGCGTTCCAGAGAAACTTTCCACTGTCGACGTAGTGCTGAGCCGTCGCCGCATCCGGCTTTTCCACAAATCGTTTTACGCGGCGAAATCCGCCCGCCTCGCCGCCTCCATCCATTTCGTCGCCCAGTTCCAGATACCCGAATCCAGTTGCCGGATACGACGGCGAAATCCCGAAAGTAATCAGCGCGTCCGTCCGGGCCGCACGCGCTAGCGCCGCACCAATCTGCTGCCCGCACCGGGTACCATCATGAATTAGTGCATCCGCGGACAACACCGCCATTACGCCCTTGGGATCGCGAGAGCGGACCAGCGCGACGGCCAGAGCCGCAGCTGGGGCGGTGTCACGCTTGGCCGGTTCGGCAATGACTTGCTCCGGCGGCAGCATGGGCAGGGCGGCCCGGGTCGCTTCCAGCTGAACCTCATTCGTCAGGACGAAGATATTCGTGTGCGGCACGACGCCCGCGAGCCGGTTCACCGTTTCCTCGATCAACGTCGTTTCGCCAAAAAGCTTTGTCAGCTGCTTGGGGCTCCGCGCCCGGCTCATGGGCCAGAAGCGTTCGCCGCTGCCACCCGCCATGATACACGCGTAGAAACTCGGTTCTTCGTTCATCCTCAGGTTCTCCCCTCCACGATCGAAAGCGCCAAGTGCAAAGTTCTGTAGGTTAGCTTGAAGGCTGGCCGCCGGCCGCGGAGGAAAATCGAGATCGCCGCCCCGATCCGAACGACCGCGGGAGCTCTCTTGCGCTGGATGCCACGCATCGCCAGCTCGATCATCCCGCTTCCCGTCGCACCGCCGCCCGTTGGCTGGATCGCCGCGGAGAGAACTCAATGACAACGCCGTCAGAACATTGGCTCAATCGCCGACGCAACCTCCAGCAGGCTCACTCAATCGATCCGGGCTACTTTAATTTATTATTCCTACTTTTTCGATTTGCCTTACATTAATTAGATCATCCTCCTTTAACCAATGAAGGCTACTTCGACCACTGAAACGGTTCAGTTTACCACCAAGGGCCAGGTGGTGATACCCGCACGTTTTCGTCGGGCGTTTCAAATTGAGGACGGCACCAAGGCGTCGGTCATCATCACTCCCGAAGGCATCCTCCTCCGGCCCATCACCCGCTCTTACATCAAGAGCCTGCGCGGTTCCCTCAAAGGCCGCGGCGTGATGAAGTCCATGATGACGGATCGCAAACACGAGAGAGCTCTCTGACATGGCCAATCGTGTTTTAGACAGCTGGGCCTTGATGGCTTTCTTCGAGGATGAACCCGCAGCGGAAGCCGTTGAAGAGCTCCTCGATCAGGCCAGCCGGGAAAAGCATCGCCTTTTCATGACGTCCATCAATTGGGCCGAAGTCTATTACAGTACCATGCGTGAGGTCTCCCAAGAGGCGGCCGAACAACACGCTCAGATAATCGCCAATCTCCCCATCGATATCATTGGGATCGGCGACGACCTCAAACTTGCGCGCCAAGCCGCCATCTATAAAGCAACCCATCGCATTAGCCTTGCTGACGCCTTTGCCGCCGCTCTAACAAAGGAAAAGAAAGCCGAACTCGTAACCGGCGATCAAGAGCTCAAGGCTTTAGATGGAGAAATCAAGATCTGCTGGTTAGAACGAAAGGACAAAGCATAGGATTATGGACTTAATTCCCAGACTTGCGCGGCGGAACGGTTCAGGGGCTTAACGACGCCGGCGTCAAAAATTTCCAAGGAGCTATCGATACATATTGGGCACGAGAATGCGGCCAAAATAAGGGTCAGGGCGTGTTTTGTTAGTTGGTCCCCGGTTCGCGTTAGGCCGGTGGAAATGGCCATCAAACGAGACCGGCTGGCCGGATGGGTTCGATCTTTGATCTGGACTGGCAACTAACAAAACACCCCGACCGCAGTTCTCCGGACGCCCAGGCGCGCGGGCGGAGGCAAAGCAGGGCGGACAAGCGATTCGCCGGGAACAGGTTTGCACCGCTTCGTTTGGCGATTCATGTTGGTGTTCATGCCGGACCTTGCTCAACCCGAGGTCGAGGTAGCCCATGTGCTCTTCATGGACCTCGTGGAGTTCTCACGCCTGCCCATGCAGGAGCAGACGCGGCTCATCTCGCGCCTGCAGCAACTGCTGCGCGATCATGCGGATTTCCAACGCGCGGACGCCGCGGGCGATCTAATTCGGTTGCCCACCGGGGACGGAATTGCGCTGGTTTTTTTTCGTAATCCCGAAGCGCCAGTCCGATGTGCCCTCGATGTCGCCCGGGCCGCGCGCAAAATTCCGCAGATGCGGCTCCGCATGGGCCTGCACAGCGGCCCGGTCCATCGCATCGCTGATATCAATACCCATGCCAACGTCGCGGGCAGTGGCATCAACCTCGCCCAGCGGGTCATGGCAGCGGGAGACCCCGGCCATATTCTTTTATCGGATACGATTGCCCAGATGCTGCATCAGATGGGTGGCTGGTCGGAATACCTGCGCGACCTGGGCGACTTTGAAGTGAAGCACGGGCAGCATCTCCACTTGTTCAATCTCTGCCGGGATGGCGCCGGACACCCTCACCCGCCTGCGCGGCTCAGTGCCGCCGAGCGGGAAAAAGCGGGAGTGTTGAAGGTGGTGATTCTCTACAAACGTCATGCGCTTCCCGATGAAGCCCTGATGCAACGGGTCGAGGAACTTCTCGTGGCGAACGGTCACCACGTTTTTATCGATCGCCATCTGACCATCGGCGTGGATTGGGCGGAGGAGATTGAGCGTCAGATCACGAGCGCCGATGTGGTGATTCCCCTGCTCTCGGATGCCGCGGCCCGCAGTGAAACGGTGGCCCATGAAATCGCCACAGCGGCGGAAGCACGCGCCCGCGGCGGCAAGCCACGCCTCCTGCCCGTGCGAATCGGATCGGAGAATCCACTGCCTCCGGCCCTCGCCCGTATTCTCGACCGGATGGAATTTACGTTG
>JBBQEG010000033.1:0-23064 GCA_038320495.1 Opitutales bacterium
GGCATCTGGCTGAAAAACCGCTGGGCCTTTTTCCAGCCGCGCAGATTCGCGCCATCGATGCCCACGACAATCTGTTTCAGATACTTGACGCTCTTCAGCTCGCGCGCGATGAGACGCAGCGCTTTCGTGCCGACCTCGCGAATGTGACAAGGCAGCACCAAGGCAATCGGTGTTTCCTGCGTGAACTCAGTGATCTCGCGCTCGAGCCGGTTGAGGTCGGTGTTCCCGAGCCGGTGGAGCGTTGCGATCGCGCCAGTTTGAAAGAAGTCGGACATGACTGGAAGTAACGGTGAATCCTTGCCGCCCGGAGGCGGCCGGTGGAGCGTGCTCCGGTGGGCGCCGGCTGGCCGCTCCACCCCTCGCGGGTAGGAGTTCGCTGGCTGTGCGAGCGAATCGCGTCAACGATTAGCAGACGTATGGATCGAATGGCGGCCCTGCCACTCGTGTGACCTCCGAGGCGTGAGCTTCGGACCCAAGATGCGATCGGCCTGCAAAGGGTCGATCCGGCACGATGGAGTACCCCGACCTTCAGAGTGACAAGCTGCAATCCGGAGGAAACTGAAATAGTTCCCGCTGAACTCGCGAGCGACGTGCAAAGTGCCATCTGCGTGGGCGGTAAGCCGTTTACTGCAGGGCCCAAATGACCTCGAAGGGCCGGAGTGAAATGGGCTCATTGGGTCCGCTTTCAGGCAGCGCATCCAGTCGGCCGATGATGAGCTCCCGCGGAGCAGACGCCTTGGGGTCGTTCAGTACATTCGCCCACGTCGTATCCGCGGTTTCCCCTGAAATATTCTGTACGCAAACTACCCGTTCGCTGTGATCCGGAGCGGTGCGCACGAGCACGAAGAGCCGTGGGTCGCCCGGGATGATGCGCTGTTCCCCACACGGATGAAACGCCGCACTGCTGCGGCGGGCGTGCAGCAGGCGATGCAGGCCGCTGAAGACGCGGGCGCGGACCGACTCCGGATTGGCGAGGCTGGCGTCGAGTTCCAGCCGCTCGACTTTCTGACGATTGATCCGCCGCGGAATGCCGCTGGTCTCGGCGCCGGCACGATCCCCCCGCGATCCGAAAAGGGAGTGAAAGTAAATTCCGGGTACCCCGGCGAGGGCGAGTTGGATCGCGTGCGCGCAGAGCATGCGGCGGACCGGCAGGTCGCTGGGTTCGTTCGCGCCGGGCCGCGATAGCGCGTCGAAGAAATTGATGTTCATCTCGTACGGCACCTGCGAGCGGTCAGGCAGATGCTTGTACGAAATGTAGCCACCGTGATCGAGCGTGCGCGCCACCAGCGCGTCGATCTCCCTATCCCTCAAAATGCCCCGCGCCGGGTTCAGCCCGATTCCATCGTGGGACGCGAGGAAGTTGAACAACGCCACTTGACGCGACGGCAGGGCGAGCGATTGGGCCCAGTTTCGCAACGTGGTGCAATCGCCGCTCACCAGCGTGTGCAGCACGAGAGGAGGCAGCGCGAAATTATAAACGAGCGAGGCTTCGTTGGTGCCGTCGCCAAAATAGGAGAGATTGTCGACATGCGGCACATTCGTCTCGGTAATCAGCCTCGCGCCGGGCGCGACGTCATCGAGCACGCTCCGCATGAGCTGGATGATTCGATGTGTTCGCGGCAGGTGCAGGCAGGTCGTCCCGAGCTCCTTCCAAAGAAATGCGATCGCATCCAGGCGGATGAAGCGCGCTCCGCGGCTCACGTAGAACAAGAGCGCGTCAATCAGGGCGAGTAACACCTCGGGATTGCGCCCATTCAAGTCGACCTGATCCGCGCTGAAGGTGGTCCAGACCTTGACCGTGCCCGCATGGGAGGGAAACTCGGTGAACAGCGGCAGCGCTCGCGGTCGGATGACTTGCGAGTGATCGGGGTTGCCCTCGACGGTCACGAAAAAATCGCGGTATGCCGGATCACCCGCGAGGAACCGGTTGAACCACTCGCTCTGGGCGGACATGTGGTTGAACACCGCGTCAAACATGAGATCGAAGCGCGGTCGTAATCGGGCAATGTCGTCCCAGCTGCCCGCTTCCGGATCCACGGCATAATAGTCCTTCACCGAAAAACCATCATCGGAAGACCAGGGGAAAAACGGCAGGAGATGGATCCCGCTGACGACGCCCTCAAGGTGTTGTTGGGCGAAATCGGCCAGAGCATGCAGGGGCGTGAGGCCGGGTTGCCGCACTTGATCCGCATAGGTGATCAACAAGGCATCGCGCTCCGTTAGCGGGCGTGCGGTCACGGCGTCGGGAGTCGCTTTGGAGTCCAATCGGCCGCGCCAGTTTTCGAGCAGGGCTTCCAGTCGGGGCTCGACCTGACTCCCGATCACAGAGCCGTAAATTGCCGCCAGATGGTCAGAATGGATCGGGGTCATAGCTGTGAAACTGGATTACGATACGTCAAAGGCAACCCGGAGCGCGTGCGCCGGGCTCGCGAGTTTCGTCCGAGTGGCGAACTGAAAACGACGTTCTTTGGAGGGCGAGTGCTGGAGCAGACGGCTTCTCGAATCTCGCGACCGAAAAAAATTGGCGCGGCCGCATCCGCTGTTTCAAGTGAGCGGACTTGAAACTGTTGATTGTTCACTGCCACTACCGGCCCGGAGGCGTGCGGCGCATCATCGAGCTGGCGGGGCCGCATCTGGCAGCGGCCTTGCAGCCCGCCGCCACCGAGGTGGTGCTCGTGGGAGGAGACGCCCCGGACAACGGGTGGTTGCGAACGTTCCGGGAGCGAATGGGGCGCGTGCGCGTGAGTCTGGCGATCGAGCCGGCGCTGGGTTATTTTTCGGAGCAACCGGCAGGACCGCCGACGCTGATCCGGCGGATCCGCGCGCACCTCGAATCCTGCTTCGTTGGCCTCGCTGCTCACAATGCGGTCGTCTGGGCGCACAATCAGGGTCTCGGGCGAAATTTGCTGCTCGCGGAGGCCTTGCAGCAGATGTGTGGCGCCGCCGGTGTCCCGCTCGTTTTTCATCATCACGACTGGTGGTTTGATAACCGCTGGGCCCGCTGGCCGGAGATGCAGGAAGCGGGCTTTGCGACGGTGGCAGCGGTCGCCCGCGCGATCCTTCCGACCGCCGCCAACGTCCGCCACGCGACCATCAATCAGGCGGATGCCGCGGTGTTGGAGCGAACGTTCCGCCAACGGGTGGGCTGGATTCCCAATCTCACCGAGCCCGCGGTTCCACCGACGGCTCCCCGCATGCGGCGGGCGAAAAGTTGGCTGCGAGAGCGCTTGGGTGACGATGCGCCGGTGTGGTTGCTTCCGTGCCGGCTGCTGCGGCGGAAGAACGTGGCGGAGGCGTTGCTGCTCACCCGCTGGTTGCGGCCGGGTGGCTGGCTTGTGACCACGGGAGATGTGAGTTCGGCTGACGAGCAAGCTTATGCAGCGGCACTGCATGCGGCCGCGCTGCAGCATGGCTGGCGGTTGCGGCTCAGCGTGCTCGCCGGCGATGAGACGCAAAAGCCGTCTGTCCCGGAGTTGCTGGCCGCGAGTGAGGTGGTGTTACTGACCTCGCTGCAGGAGGGATTTGGACTGCCCAATCTCGAGGCGGCCGCCGCGGGGCGTCCCCTGATCACTCGTAAGCTCGAGAACGTGGCGCCGGATCTGGTGCGTTTCGGGTTTAGCTTTCCCCAGACGTATGAAGAGGTCGCGATCGATCCGTCGCTCTTCGATTGGAAAGCCGAGCGGCAGCGGCAGGCGCGTCGCTTCCGCGAATGGCGGTCACGTTTGCCCCAGGCCTGTCGGGCCCTGGTGCAAGAGCCTCCTCTGCTCGAGTCGGCCAAGCCACCGAAGTCGGTTCCGTTTAGCCGGCTGACCTTACCGGCCCAGCTGGAAGTGCTGGCGATGCCGGCGGCTCATTCGTGGGAAACCTGTGCCTCGTTGAACCCGTTTCTGGAACGTTGGAGGGAGCGTGCGACGGACGGTGAGCTGGCGATTCCCAGTTGGCCGAGTTCGGCCGCGAAATGGTTGAGCGGAGCCGCATATGGCGCTCGTTTCATGGAGCTGTTGCAGCGCAAGCCCTCAAGCGAAGTGATGCCGGGAGCCGCGGAACGCGCGGTTGACGACTTCATTCGCGCCAAACTCGCGGCGGAGAACCAGTACCCGCTCCTGTGGAGCTCCGAGCCATGAAGATCCGCGCGGCAATTTTCGACGTTTACAAAACGATCCTTGAAGTGAGCCCGCCACCGCCGGATCGAGAGGCGCGCTGGGAGGCGCTCTGGCGTGAGCGGGTGGGACCAACACCACGGTTGAGTTTGCCCGAGTTTGCCGCGGCCTGCGACGCCGTCATCGCGCGCGAACACACCGCCGCTCGCTCCGCGGGGATCGCGTTTCCGGAAATTCTCTGGCCGGAGATCGTCCGCGAAGTGCTCCCGGAAATAGCGGCGATGCCCGAGACACAGCAAAGCGACTTTATCTTCCGGCACACCGCCTTGGCGCACACGGTGCGGTTGATGCCGGGCGCGGGCGACGTGCTGCGGAGGTTGCGGGATCACGGCGTCGTGCTCGGGATCGCGTCCAACGCGCAGCCCTACACGTTGCGTGAACTCGGGGAGTCGCTCGCCCCGGTCGGGATGACGCTGGAGGATTTTGCCTCCGATCTGCGGTTCTGGTCGTTCACCCACGGCTTCAGCAAACCCGACCCGCACGGCTTTCGCCTGCTTGGCGCGCGCCTGCGTTTACGCGGTATCCGTCTGGCGGATTCGTTGATGGTGGGGGACCGGCTGGACAACGACATTGGGCCGGCCGCGGCGCAGGGCTGGCAAACCTGGCATCTCCACGCCGCGCCCACGGGGCTGGGCGGGAACTGGGCCGCGCTCCAAGCGTGGTTGGAAGACTGATACACGTTCCCCGGGTCGCTCGCCGGCAATGCCCAATACGGTAAAGTCACGCAATACGTGACATTGGGGGCGACCTGCCAAGGGGCGGATTCGTGGCGCGGTCCGGAGCTGAGAGAGTGGGGTGGGGGTGGTTGAGCTGGGCTCCCCTCCGGATCAGCGTTCACCGCCTCGTGCTCTGGTCAGGGTTCTCCTCGCGAATTTTCTTCGCCAATCGTCTGCAGCGAGGCATGGTACGGTCAATGATTTCGTGTTTGCTCCCGGTTGGCGCCCCGCGCCGCATTGGTTACATCTCCACCCGGTTCAAAGGAACAGACGGGGTCACGTTGGAAACTCGGAAGTGGGCGGATATCCTTGAAGGGATGGGCCACTCCTCCTTTTGGATGGCGGGCCTGTTGGACGCGCCAGCGGCGATCAGCCATGAGGCTCCACTGGCGTATTTCAATCACCCGGAAGTTGCGGCGGTGCAGGCAAAGTTGTTTGGAGTGCCTTACCGATCGCGCGAGACGACCAACGAAATCAATTCGATCAAGGAACGGTTGAAGGACGAACTGTATCATTTCATCGAGAAGTTCAAAATCGAGGTGCTCGTCCCCGAGAACATTCTGGCCATCCCGATGCATGTGCCGCTCGGGCTCGCAATGACGGAGGTGATCGCCGAGACGAAGCTCCCGGTGATCGCGCATCATCATGATTTCACGTGGGAGCGGGAGCGTTTCACGCTCAACGCGGTGAACGATTATCTGCATGCGGCGTTTCCACCGCCGCTGTATCGGATGGAGCACGTCGTGATCAATTCGATGGCGCAGAAGGAACTCGCCCGTCGGTTCGGTCTGTCGTCGCAGATCATTCCCAACATTCTTGATTTCGAAACGCCCCCGACCGGCATCGACGATTACAATGCCGATCTGCGCAGCGAGATCGGGTTGCGCGATGATGATATCTTCGTGCTCCAGCCGACCCGCGTGGTGGCGCGCAAGGGCATCGAGCATGCAATTGAACTCGTCCGCCGGCTGGAAGATCCGCGCATCAAACTTGTGATCTCGCATCCCGCGGGGGATGAGGGAAACAGTTACATGCAGATGCTCCGGGAGCGCATCGAGGACGCGAAGATCTCCGTGCTCTTTATTGCGGATCGGGTCGGCGAGGTCCGGGCGATCGACGCGCAAGGGCGAAAAGTCTATACGCTCGCCGATGTCTATCCCCACGCGGACTTGGTGACGTACCCGAGTCACTATGAAGGTTTCGGTAACGCGTTCCTCGAAGCCATCTACTTCAAGAAACCCGTCCTGGTAAATGTCTATACGGTTTATGCGCGCGATATCGAACCCTTGGGGTTCAAGACCATCGCGATGACGCAGCTCGTGACGAATCAGGAAGTCGAGCTGACGCGGGAGGTCCTCAGAAATCCTGCGTTGCGCGAGGAATGGGCCGACATCAATTTCGCCCTCGGTCTCAAGCATTTCTCGTACGCGGTGGCGCGGCGCAAACTCGGCGCGCGGCTGGCTAACCTCTACGGCGAAGGCGTGTAACCTGAGAAAATTGGGAAGTTGGCAAGGAGGGAAATCGGGAAACGTTCAGAACGCGCAGACAGGCCGCGAGCGAGCTCGGGCCGTCCGAGAAAGTTGCGAATTCATTGCGGCTCACAGGTGGTTTGGAACGCGCAGAATCGAAATCGCTTAACGAGGGCTATTGGGAAATGCGACTGGCCGAGTTTCTCCGGCACATGGGAAAACAGCCAGACGAGCTACAAACGCGACCGAAAAAACAGGTGTGGAAGGTTGAGCTGGCCCAGCGGCTGCGACGTGAAGCAGGGGCCTCAATTGTTTGGATCGCCCGCACGCTGAGAATGGGTCAGCCCGGAATGGCGCGTAGCTATTTGGCGAGAGCCAGTCGATCGGGTTCCGGCTCAGTCACCGCCCGGTGCTCGGGTGATCGTATCTGAAGCCAGCTATTACAGTGCTCGAACGCGGGATCTGCGCTTTTTTCGCGCCGTATCTGCGGCCGTGCGTGCGCACGTGTGCGCATCGCGAGGGACGCGATCGCCGGCGAGAGCGCGAAGGAGAGACGGCGAGCACGAGCGGGAAGCGTAGCCGCAAACGGAGCGACTAAAAGAAAGAAGTGTGACCTCAGCCGAGCCGGTCTTTCCAGTAGCCCGGGCGCTGCTTGAAAGGAGCCACGGCCACGATCCACACGTGGTCAGGGCGGTCGATATAGATGACGGCATGTGGGAACGGGCGGTGGAAGTGCCGCCGCGCCGGTGGATCAAAGAGACGGTATAGCGTCGGCTGCGTGCACACCTCACGCACGAGCCGGTCAACGGCATCGTAGAAGCGTTGGCCGAGCTGCGGATTGATGGCCGCGTAGTGCTCGGCCGCAACCTTCGCCTCCGCGAGCGCCTCGCGGTGGAAACGGAACGGCTTCACCGGCCGACGATGCGGCGCAACTCTGCCATCGCTTGCTCGCCCGGCACGCCCGGCTCCGCGCCGCTTTCGATCTCGGCGATGCGGCGCCGCGTTTCCGTTTTCCATGCCTGCTCGATGTCGGCGTCGGGCGTATCCACCGCGTCCGCCAGGAGACGGTCGATGAGTTCGGCGGACTGTTCGCGCGGCAACTGCCGCGCTTCCTCTACGATTTGATCGAGCGTCAGGGACATGCGGACAGTGTGCATCGCGTTGGGTCGGTTTCAACTCTCGCGTTCACGCGGATGGCACTTCGCGTGCGTCTTCTTCAAGTCGGTGCTGGTGAGCTTCACGTAGTGCTACAAGGTGTCGAGGTGCTCGTGGCCGAGCAGCTCCTTCACGTGCCACAAATTCGCTCCGCCGCGGATGAGTTCCGTGGTGCACGAGCGGCGGAAGGTGTGTGGCGTCACCGCGACCGGCAGCTCGAGCCGCGACACCTGGGCATGCACGCGACGCGGAGTTGACATGGGGTCAGCAACGGCCGTTCGACGTTCGACCGCATCCGTGGGTGGCGAGACGACTGTGCATTCGAGAGCCTCTGGCGACGCGGGGATTCCGCTCAGTTCGCGGCCACGTTTTTCCCGCGAACATCGAACGGCCCCTTTGTGGCCCGGACTGAAAGGGAATTAACTTCCAACGGCCCGACGCCTTTGGATCCCCCGAGTTTTTGGGCTGAACGTTGAGGCTGCGGAAGAAGGCGCGGTTTCTTATTAATTAGCTTAGCAGCCAGGGCGCTTCCGCTCGTCGCGTTTTCAACCCTCGGCGGCCGGACGCTTCTGCAGCGTCAGATCGTACACCGCGTATCCAGCAAACAGATTCGGCAGGGTGTGACACGGCTTGTGCCAGTTGCCGGCGAGATGGGCGCGGCGGGTGACGGTGATGCGTTTCACGCGGCAGAAATGCTCGAAGTCATGAATCGTCACCGGATTGGCGGGGCGACTCTCGAACCATTCCGTGGTGTAGACCTCGTTGCGAATTTTCCGTCCTTGGAGCAGCGAGTTGAGCCGGTTTTTCCAGAACCCGTGATTGACGAAACCGACGGTGAGGGCGCGGCCGACGCGCAGTGCTTCCAAAATCACGGTCGTGGGATCCGCGAGCTCCTGGACGGTGCGCGAGCAGATTACGCGGTCGAAATGGTTCTCGGGAAACGCGCGCATGAACGCGATCATGTCGCCCTGATACGCGGCCAGCCCTCGCCTGACGCAGGTGGTGATTTTCGCGAAGTCGAGATCCACGCCGACGGCGGAGACCTGCTTTTTCTGCACCAGATAATCGAGGAGGACCCCGGGGCCGCAGCCGAGATCGAGCACGCGCGTGCCGGGTTCCACCCAGTCACCGATGATCTGCATGTCGACAGTACGTTTTTCGATAAGCCGGGTCATGGGAAGCAGACGTTCACACCCTAGATCTCGTAATCGAAAACATACGGCTGGTCGCGTTCGAGAAACCCGCGCACGAGAGCGTAGAGCTCCTCGGATTCGAGAAGAAACGAATCGTGGCCGAGATCCGTGCTAAGTTCGGCATAACTCGCCCGTTTGCCCGCACGCAGCAACGCCAGGGCGAGGATCCGGTTTTGTTCCGGGGGGAAGAGCCAGTCGCTGGTGAAGCCCACGATGAGCGTCTCGGCCTCGACCGGCGCAAACGACGCCTCGAGTGACCCGTAGGCGTGGGCGAGATCGAACTGATCCAGCGCGCGCGTGATATAGAGATACGAGTTGGCGTCGAAACGATTGATGAAGCTCTGGCCCTGATGGCGCAGATAGCCTTCCACTTCGAATTGAACATCGAAGGTATACGCGTCGCTCGGCGCGTTCTCTTTTTTCCGCCGACCGAACTTCCGGTCCATGCTGGCGTCCGACACGTAGGTGATGTGCGCCATCATGCGGGCGATGGCCAGGCCCACGCGCGGGCCGCTGTCCTTGGCGTAATCGCCGCGATTCCACGCCGGGTCCTGCATGATGGCCTGACGCCCGACTTCATTGAAGGCGATTGCTTGGGCGCTTTCCCGCCCCGTTGTTGCCATTGGGAGGACGCGATGGACAAACGATGGATATTCGATCGCGAAGAGCATCGCCTGCATTCCGCCCATGGAGCCGCCAATGACGGCGTGCAGCTCGCTGACCCCGAGATGCTCCAGCAGCAGGCGCTGGGCGCGCACCATGTCGCGAATCGTGACGAACGGAAACAGGATTCCAAACGGGATCCCGGTCTCGGGATTCAGCGACGAAGGTCCGGTCGAGCCCTGGCAGCCGCCCAAAACATTCGCACAGACGACGAAGAACCGGCGCGTATCCACGGCCTTGCCGGGACCGATGAGATTATTCCACCAGCCTGGTTTGCGATCGGCCGGCGAATGCCAGCCGGCGCAGTGATGATCGCCACTCAACCCATGACAAATCAGGATCGCATTCGAGCGGGTGGCGTTAAGCGTGCCGAAGGTTTCGTAGCGCAGGGTAAACCCGGAGATCACCTGGCCGCTCTTGAACGTGAATGGCTTCGTATAAACGAAGTCGCGGGGCGTCACGAGGCCCACGTCGCCAGGCGCGAGATAGCGCGGCGTCGGAGCAATCGCGGGAGCGACTTCGAGATCATCAGTCATGCGGGCGGACGAACCAACCAGCAACCTGCCGTGGAGGCAAGTAACTGACCGGGTTATGACGCTGGGGTCGCAGACCGGTTGAGGTGGACTGTGCCCGTTGAACTACAACTGACCGAACGCGGGGAGGGCGGTTGAGGCCGCTCCGCCAGCGGTCATTCCTACTTCTTCCTTTTCTTCGGGGTGACGTTCTTCATCCCTTTGCCGAACGCGGCGGCAGTGGTCGCGGCAGCGGTGCCGGCGCCCTGTGGGCCCGCGGGTTCGGGGTCCTTCATCTTGTTAATCACAAGTTGCTGACCGATGGTGAAGAGTCCGTTCGTAAACGAATACAGCGAGAGCGCACTGGAGAAGTTGTAGCAGAACACCATGAAGATGTAGGGCATGAACTTCATCATCTTCATCTGCATGTTGTCGACTGATGGAGACGGAGTGACGCGCATCTGCATCACCATCGTGGCGCCCATCAGCAGCGGCATCGGACGGATCGGAATGATCCAAAGATAGAAGATGGTATCGACCGCCGAAAGATCGGGCGCCCACAGGAACGGCGCGAAGCGCAGCTCAGCCGCGCTCTGGAGCATCTGAAAGAACCCGATGAAAAACGGGATCGTCAGCAAGATCGGGAGGCAGCCGCCGACCGGATTGATTTTGCGCGACTTGAACAACTCCATCGTCGCCTGCTGCTGTTTCTGCGGGTTGTCCTTATACTTCTCGCGGAGAGCCTGCATCTCCGGCTGCAGCTTGGCCATCCGCTTGGCGGAGCGGGAGGCGGCAAGCGTGAACGGAATGAAGATCGTCTTCAGAAGCAGGGTCGTAAGAACGATTGCTACACCCCAGTTTCCGACCCCGCCGTGAATCCACGTCATCAGCGTGAGCAGGATTTGGCTGAAGAACTTGAAGAACCCGAAAGCCATCACCTTGTCCTGATCGAGCTTGAACACCTTGGGATCCGCGAGGCGGCGGTATTCCTTCGGGCCGACGTACAGCGTGCCGCCCAACTTGGTCTCTTCCCGAGCTCCGAGGGCGTTGACGTCGAACTGCGCTGAGCCGGTGATACCATAGGCACCCTGGTGATCATCCGGTAGAGCCGTAAAGAGTTTGACGCGACGAGTGATCAGCGCGCTCGCCGGCCCGTCGCCGGTCAAAATGCTGGCGAAAAACTGGTTTTTCACCGACGTCCAATCAAGTGGACCCGCGCTGGTTAGGTAAGGTGATGAACCGCGGGCACCGATACCGAGGAAACCACTGCTGGCCTCCAGTTCGGCCCGAAGAATAAATTCCTGCTCGTCGGCCTTCGCGTACCCGGTGGCGAGCTGAAGCGCGGGATCGTCGGCATTGGACGGAGCCGCGGTACCGAGGGAAAGGGCGACCCGCATCGGAAGGGTCGGCTGAGCGGAGAGATTACGAAACGTGGTCTCGTGGCGGATCTGATAAGGATCGGAGGTTTCACCCTCATTCGGGGCGAGCGAGTAGCGACGCGTGACCTCCAGCTGACCTTGAAGCACGGCCCGGTATACGACCTCATTGCTGGAGCGTGAGACGCGCTCGTAGCGGGCGCTGCGATCGAGGCCCGGGAAGTCGACAATGGCCAGCATCGGATCGGTGTGGAGCGCGTTGAAGACAAAGGGCTCGTCGCCGCCGAGTCGTTCCGGATAGATCAGCCGCTTCTTGTCGTCACGTTTGATCAAAGCGACTTCCCGGAGTGCGCCGCCGGAATTGGTGAAACGGGCTTCAACGTAATCGTTGGCGAGGACCGTCACGGTGGCGTCGGTAACATCGAGGTTCACCGCCGCGAACGCCGCATTCACGGGGCCTTGGGACGGCATCGCCGGTTGACCTGGTCCCGGGATGGCCGCGGGCGATCCCGGGGCGCCGCCAGGAGTGACGACGGGAAGGCGCTCGCCCGCGGTCGGAGCGGTCGCCGGCGGCGCGGGACGCGGAGCGAGAAAGAGGACGGCAAATGCTGCGATCAGCAGCAAGGCACCGATGGTAAAGTTCTTTTTGTCCATTAAGAGAAGATGAGCGAAGAGGAAGAGGCGACGGACGCGTGGTCGTCAGCGTGGGCTGGTCCGTGGTTCGTACGGCGAAAGGGCGACCGATCGGCAAACCGGAATCGCCGGCCGTGCGCGTGGCGGGACGGGATCGAGTCCGCCCGGATGCAGTGGAGTGCATTTGGCCAACCGCACCGCCGCGAGCGCGACTCCGCGCATCACGCCATGGATCCGGATGGCGTCCACTGCATAGTGCGAGCAGGTCGGAGCGAACCGGCAGCCGCAACGGCCCATCGTCAACACGGGGAGCGCCGGAGAAAGGGTGTACTGGTATATCCGGATCAGCACTACGAGCGTGGCCCCGGGGAGCCGGGCGAGCGCGCTAAAAAGCGTTGTGCCGACGCCGCCTGACCGGGCGGTGGACGCTTCGGCAGCGTCAGGCGCGACCGTGGCGACGGCGGAAGGGCGTGGCGGATGACGGAGCGAACGGTTGGCGGCACTCATGACTTTACGTCAGGCACAACCTGGGTTTGCGCAATCAGCCGGCATGCTTCGGTGAACCGTTTTTGTAGTTCCGGAAAGTCCCAGGTCCTCGCGCCGGCGCGAGCAATCAACAGAAGATCGCAGGCGGGTGGAACCAAGTGTTGTTGCAGCCGGAAGAGTTCACGCAGCCGGCGCTTCGCGCGGTTGCGCTGCACGGCCGCGCCGACGGCAGCGGTGGAGGCGATGACGCAGACCCGCGACGTCGAAACGGAAACGTCCGAGGTCGGCACGATTCCGGCCGGAGCCGGATCGCGAGGTTTCCACCAAACGGTGAAGGCGCGGCAGTCGATCCGCCGGCCTTTCTCTCGCACCGCCCGGATATCGCGCTGGCGGCTTAGGTGCTGCTCAGGGCGAAATCGCATGGCGGTCGCGACAGACGCGAAACAACTAGATGCGCGCGGTCGTGGCTCCGGGCGCCACAATCAGACGACGGTCAGGCGCTTGCGGCCCTTCAGGCGACGTGCTTTGATGACTTTTTGGCCGCCGGTGGTGGCCATCCGGGCGCGGTAACCAATCTTGCGGGCGCGCTTCTTGCGATGCGGACGGAATGTGGGCTTCATGATGTTTTGAGAAAAAGAGGGTGAGACGTGCCGGATCGCGGGAGGGGTGTCAAGGATCGAGGTGGAACCGTTTTCATGCGGCGCCAGCAGGCTGCGATCCTCGTGCGAGCGGGGCCGGCCTAACGGTCGCTCGAAACGGCCGGCTGACAGAAGGGTTTCCTGATCTGACGACGCGATCAAACTGGAACTCAGCGCGTCTGTTCCCGCGCTCCAATCCTTTGGCCGGAAAATTCGTTGGCGCAGGGCCTAAGGGTTATACAGGGTAAGGGGCATGCGTATTGCGGTGATTTCCGACACCCATGACCGGTATCCGTCGTCGTTGCCCGAGAAACTGCGGGCGGCGGATGAGATCTGGCACTTGGGCGATGTTTGCGCACCGCAAACCTTGGTGGAGTTCGAGCAATTGGGACCGCCGCTCGTGGTGGTCGTGGGTAATTGCGATGCTTATCCGTGGCCGGTCTCATTGAATGTGGAACGAAACGGCACGCGGTTTCATTTGATTCACATTCCTCCACGGGTGGCGCCAAAAACGGCCCAGGTCGTTCTCCATGGTCACACTCACGTGCCTCGCAACGACGTGGATCCGCGTGGCGTCCGGTGGCTGAATCCCGGTTGCATCACCCGCCCGAATCGCGGCGCGCCCGCAAGTTTTGCCTGGCTGACCGTCCGCAAAGGGAAACCCCTCACATGGGAAATCGTCCTCGTCTAATCGCGTCCGGCCGAACCGCCGGGAGACCCCGCGGCCACGGTGACAAGGGCGGCCCCGTTGCGCCCCACGCACCTGCTTCCGCCGTTGCGGTCCAACTTATCCTGTGGTGAACGCCAAGATCCTGCCCAACCTTCTCAGCGGCATCCGGATCGCGTTGATGCCGGTGGTGTTGATGGCGGCGTGGGCGGACTCACGGGTCTGGTTCGTAATCGTGCTGTCCTTCTCGCTCCTCACCGATGCGCTCGATGGTTTCTTCGCGCGGCGTTACAATGCCTTCAGCGATTTGGGTCGGAAGCTCGATAGCGTGGCCGATTACATCACCTTGATCGCCGGTATCGCGGGAATCGCAGTACTCTGGCCGGAGGTCATGCGCCGCGAATGGGTTTGGGTGGCGACGGGTCTGGCAGTGTTCTTCCTCGTGATGGCGTACGGGCTCCAGCGTCTGCGCCGGATCCCGTGTTATCACACGTGGACGTCCAAGGTGGGCGTCGCCGGGTGCGCGCTGTCCTTGATTCCGCTCCTCGCCGACTGGTCGTCGCTTCCCTTTCATATCGCGATGGTGGTGCTCATGCTGGGCGGACTGGAGGAAGTTATCATCGTGAATCTCGTGCCCGGGCATGTCGGCGAGATGCCATCAGTTTGGCACGCCTGGCGGCTGAGACAGACGAATCGCGCGGCGTCGCTTCGGCGGGAGCGGTATGTGACGGCCGACACCCCGCCCGATCGCGGGTAATCACGATGACCTTGTCGTTATGCCCTCTCCGCCGGACGTGCTTAAGCTCCGCGTGTTAACGTCATGTCCGTCACTTTGGCTGATATTCGTGCGGCGCAGCGTCGGATCGCCGGCGGGATTTTGGTGACGCCTTGCCCGGAATCACCGGCGCTGTCGGAGATAACCGGAGCACGGATTGTCTGCAAACTGGATAATCTTCAACGTACGGGATCGTTCAAGGAACGCGGAGCCCGCAACGCCCTCCTGCGCCTCCCCGCGGCGAAACGACAGCGCGGCGTGGTCGCGGCGAGTGCGGGCAATCACGCGTTGGGGCTCGCGTATCATGGCCAGTTACTCGGGATTCCAGTGACGGTCGTCATGCCCGACTATGCGCCGCTGATCAAGATCGCCACCTGCGAAAAACTGGGAGCGCGCGTGCTGATTCGCGGGAAGGATTTCACCGAGGCCCGCGCTGCGGCTGATGCGTTGGTCACGGAAGATGACGCGACCTACATTCATGGCTTCGACGATCCCGACATCATTGCGGGCCAGGGCACTCTGGCGCTCGAGTTGCTTCGGCAAGTACCCGATTTGGACGCGATCGTTTGTCCGGTGGGTGGCGGGGGACTGATCGCGGGATTGTCGGTCGCCGTGAAAGCGTTGAAG
Source organism: Opitutales bacterium (assembly GCA_038320495.1). Classification (GTDB taxonomy): domain Bacteria; phylum Verrucomicrobiota; class Verrucomicrobiia; order Opitutales; family Opitutaceae; genus ER46. The sequence goes on from JBBQEG010000033.1 coordinate 15,071, forward strand.
CCGCGCGTGCGCATGATCGGCGTGGAAAGCACCGCGACAGGAAATTTTGCGGCCGCCTTACGGGCGGGAAAGCCGGTGCGCCGGCCGCGTCGCGCCACGCTCGCCGATGGACTCGCGACCCTCAGCGTCGGGACGAACGCATTTGAATTGGCGCGGACCCGCGTCGACGAGGTGGTGTCGGTGCCGGAGGACGCGATCGCGCTCGCGATCCTGCGCATGCTCGAGCTGGAAAAAACGGTCGTTGAAGGGGCTGCGGCCGTTCCGCTCGCGGCGATGATGGCGGGCAAGCTGCCGGGATTGTCCGGGAAACGCGTCGCGCTCGTGGTGTGCGGTGGCAACATTGATCCGGCGATCCTGAGTCGCGTCATCGAGCAAGGGCTGGTGCATGATGGACGGCTGACGCGTTTCACCGTTGTGATCAGTGATCGTCCGGGCGGCCTGGCCGAGCTCGCGCGCGTGATCGCCGCGTGCGGCGCGAGCATCAAGGACATCGCGCATGACCGGGCGTTTAGTGGCCCCGATGTGAGCGCAGTGCGGGTGTTGTGCACGGTGGAAACGCGCGACCGCGCCCAGATCAAGGCGCTGCACCGGGCGTTGCAACGCGCGGGGTTGGCGTTGCAGTAAGGGCTCCTTGCTGCACCGGCTGAAAAGGTTTGTTGCGAAGCGGCGCGAGTGGCCGTGGAAATGGTCGCGTGCCTGAACGACGCCGTTCGATGATGAATCGCCCTGATGATATCCGTTAAGGATAGTCTGGTTTTCCTACGCGGGTGTGTGCTCGCCCTGGCGAGCGTACTTTCAAGCGCCGCGGCTCAGCTCGACATTCCGATCTTCGCCGGAGGATACGGGACCGCGTTCTACGAGGAAACGGCGCGGGAGTTCGAGCAGCTGCGTCCGGGCGCGAAGCTTAACGTGTACGGGGACCCGCGCATCGCCGACAAACTACGGGTGCGGGTCATCGACGGCAATCTTCCCGACGGTATGCTGCCGCGCGATGTGCTCATTCCCGCGCTCGTCAAAGCCGGCAAGCTCATTGATCTCACGCCCTACCTCGATGGACCGAACTGGGAAGGCGATGCGCGCTGGCGCGACACCTTCATGCCCGGCGCCTTCGATACCTGGCGGATCAACGGCGGGATATATGGCGTTCCGCTGAGTTATGCCTGTTGGTCGATCTTTTATAATCAGGCGTTGTTTCGACAAAACGGCTGGACTGTGCCGCGCACGTGGGACGAGTTCTTCGCTCTCTGTGAGAAGATCAAGGCGACCGGCCTCGCGCCGTTCAGTCTCACGGGCATTTACGGCAATTATCCTGACGCGATCATTCGCTCGGCTTACTACAATCTCGCGGGCCGCGAAGGTTGGGATGCCCTCAACGCTCTCGCGCCCAACGCTCGCCGCGATCCCCGTTACGTTCGCGCCGCGGGCGTGCTGCAGCGCATCACGCAGAACTACACGGTGCGCGGCTGGGAGGGCGCCACCCACACCGCGGCGCAGCTCGCTTTCGTCGACGGTCGGGCCGCCATGGTCGTATCCGGTTCCTGGATGCTCTACGAGATGGGATCGAAACTCCCGGCCGAGTTCGAGCTGGGCGTGATGAATTTTCCGGTGTTTCCGGATGGTATCGCTGATCCAAGTACGATCCAGGCGAGTGCGGACAGCCTGTTCGCCTTTGCCACGGGCGACGCGGAGCGCGAACGGCTGATGGTCGATTTCTTGCGTTTCCTTACGTCACGGGCGCGAGCGGAAGCGTTCGTGCGGCGGACGGATGCGCCAGCGGCGGTGCGCGGAGTGCCGCTGGAAGCGTTCTCGGCGCGGATGCGTCCGACGGCGCTGATGCTCGGCGCGGCGCGGGATGCCTTCAACATGCCGCAGTTGATGCTGCAACCGCCGGCGATCCGGCAAACGCTCATCGATGCGCGGCTTGACCTGATGGCGGGGCGGATCACGCCGCAGCAGTTCGCGGATCGGGTCGAGGCGGCCGCCGCGGCCGATCGGGCCCGGGCGGCGGCGCCGGACGTCGTCGAGTACCGTCACGGGCTGGCAGGGACGTTGCTGCTGTTGGCGCTGGGTGGTTTGGGCGCGTGGTTTGGAGTGCGCCACTGGCAGCGCCGGGCCGCGGCGAATCGCATGCCGGAGGATCTTGGATCCTATTTCGGCCCGCTGCGGCGCGGCGTGGCGCTCGGTTTTGTGGGCCCGGCGTTTCTGGTGTACGCAACCCTGGTGGTGGTGCCGGGGATCGTGGCGTTTGCGTGGGCATTCACGCATTGGGACGGGCTCAGCGCGCGCAACTGGGCCGGGTGGTTCAATTTCAAGTGGCTGCTCTTCGAGAGTGACCTCTTCTGGGCAGCGCTGAAGAACAACGCCTTTCTCATGATCGTGCCCGCTGCGATCGTGCTGCCGCTGGCGCTCACGCTGGCCTTTGTTCTGCATCGCGGAATCTGGGGCGCTAAATTCTTCCGCGCGGTTTTCCTGTTTCCTAATCTGCTCGGCGGCATCGCGGCGATTCTCTTGTGGATGAGCGCGTATGAACCGCACGGCGGACTCGTGAATGCGGCGCTGTCTGGCTTCGGCGGACTTGTGGGGAGCGACACCCTCAAGGAATTTGCCGGTTACCCGTGGCTCGCGCCGCGGAATTTATATTGGTCGCTGATTCCAATCTATATCTGGATGGCGTGCGGCTTCAATCTCGTGCTTTACCTTGCCGCGATGGAGGGCATCGATCCGGCCTTGTATGAAGCGGCGGACATCGACGGGGCGTCGCCGGCGCGGCAGTTTTTTATGATCACCATTCCTATGATCTGGGAAGTGGTCGTGATCTCGGCGGTCTTCATCGTGATCGCCGGCCTGAACGCGTTTGAGATGATCTGGCTGCTGACGAATCAGGATCCGGATACGAACACGCACACGCTCGGCACGATGATGGTGACCTCTATGTTTAAGGAGTTCCAGGTCGGCCGCGCGACTGCGATCGCGGTTGTATTGTTCACGCTGGTACTCGCCGGCAGCGCGGCGGTGATGCGTGGACTAAAACGGGAGAGCGTCGAATGAAACCCGCATCGGCTGTGACCATTGGAAGGGAGCGTCGAAAAACGCCGTCCGTATCCACGCTTCTGATTCTAACCGCGCTGGCGGGTTACACTGCCTGGGTCGTGTTTCCGATGGTTTGGGTCGCGTATTCCTCGCTGAAAGCGGATGCGGCGATCTTCCGTGATGCGTTTGCGTTGCCGCCGGTCGACGACCTCCGGACGGAAAACTACGCGCGAGCGTGGACCGAGGCGCGGTTTGGGGACTATTTTTTCAATAGTGTCCTGGTGACGGGAACGTCCGTGGCGCTCATCGTGATCCTCGGGGCGATGGCGGCGTACGCGTTGGCGCGTTTCCATCATCCGGCCGGCAAGGTGGTGTTTTGGTTGTTTCTCGCCGGCTTGATGATTCCGGCGCAACTGGCAGTTGTACCCCTCTTCTTCGAGATGCGGGCGCTCGGGTTGCTGAACTCGCGACTGGGATTGATCCTCGTCTACACGGCCAACGGGCTGCCCTTTGCGATCTTCATTCTGGCGGGCTTTTTCCGGTCGTTGCCGAGGACGCTATATGAAGCCGCCGTAATCGACGGATGCGGCGAGTTCACGGCGTTCTGGCGCGTGCTGTTGCCGCTGGCGCGACCCGGGCTCGTGACGGTCGCGATCTTTCAGTTCATTGGCGTGTGGAAAGAGTACTTTTTCGCATTCATGCTGACCAGCGGTGACACCGCCGGAAGCGCGCGGACGCTGCCGCTCGGTCTCGCCAACCTGTCGATCACGGCGCAATACCGGTCGGACTACGGGTCGCTGTTTGCCGGTATTGTCCTGGTCACGCTGCCGATCCTACTCGTGTATCTTTTGCTGCAACGGCAGATCGTGAAAGGAATTGCCGCGGGTGCCTTGAAAGGCTGAGACGTTGGAAGAAAATTGGGAAATTGGGAAATTGGAAAATTGGAAAATTGGAAAATTGGAAAAGCGGAAAAGCGGAAAAGTGGAAACCGGAAAATTGGAAAATCGCGGCGCTTCTTTTGGGTGCTTTTCCTGCTGGCTCCGCGCCCTTCGCGTTTCAAGATTGGAAAGGCTTGGCTCCAAGCGTGGCGCCCGAGCTCACGCGTGGCCTCGGATCAGCTCGCGGGATCGGTCTGTTCGGCGACGGCGCCGGAGGCCGGTTTTTCGACCTCGGCGAGAATGCGTTTAGCGGCATCGACGTTCTCCGCGTCGACCATGACACGAATGCCTTCGCCGGCAAAATTCACGGCTGATTGGGCGGTGAGTTCACCGGGGACATACGCCGTGATGCCGCTTCCTTCGAGAAGCGTCTTGATCAACATAGCCTCAGCGGGGTTGGGGCAAATGGCGACAGTGTTCATCTTGGAAACTAAGGCGGATTCGGCAAAATGGCGAGGATGGCCGCTCGTTTATCCTCACCGGGTGATCGAGGAAATACGGCGAGCGGTCGCTCCCCCGTATTTATCGACGAGGTAAGCGTTGGCCGGGTCGACCGCGGCTGAGGGAACGCACGGGACGTTCCCCATGGCCGGCCACTTTAGCGGGCGCTAAGCGGCGCGGGCGCGACGTACCATTCCCCGCGGATCCAGTCGGCCACGAGCCCGATTTCATGGGGCGTAAGCGACTTCTCTTCACCGAACGCGGGCATGCGGTCGTTGCGTTCACCATAAAAGCGCTCGTGCTCCGGATTGGTGATAAAGGCGACCAGCCATTCGCGGGAGCCGTAGCCGGTGAGGCCGGGCGCGTTGTCTTCTCCGGAGTCATGAAACGTGTGACACTCCATGCACCCCAAGCGATCGCCGGTCAGCGCTTCCGTTCCGAGTTTGATCACCGCGGCCTCGTTCTCATCGAGCTCTCGTTGGGATTTCAATTGCGCCTCCGCCGACAGCGCGACGATCGCTTGTTGCAAGAGCGCCTGATCTTCGGCGCCGAAGCTGGCAATGTCTTCCTTAACGTAGTTGACCATTTTGCCGTCACTGAAAGCGGTGCCGCCGAAATAGTGGAGCGACGCGACCTTCTCGGGATCGAGCAAACCTTTGAGCCACTCGCGGCTGGCAAAGCCCTTGAGGTCCGCGGCGGAAATTTTGTCCTTGGGCTGTCCGCCGAGGCCATCGTGACCGTCATAGCGATGACAGCTGGCGCAGTTGCTCGCGAAAATCTTCGGGCCCTGGGTAAACGGATCATTGCGTAGCAACGAAACGGCTCCGGTCGCGGGAATGCCTTCGGGCGAGCGCGCGAGCTCGATCACGCGTGCGGCGTCGCGTTCGGCGGTAATCACCGCGAGGCCGTAGTTGGGATCACTGCGATCGGCTTTGACGGCGAGAACGGTGAGCAAGGCGGCGCCGCCGAGCAGTGCCCACAGATAGGCGAGGTTGAAGCGATGCCCGAGTTTCCAGTTTCCGACAAACGGCATCACGGCCAGGATCAGCAAAAGGATTCCCGGAATCACGATCGCGCCCCACACCTCGGTGCCGCCGGGGAAGTATTTCAGCAGCTCGAAGAGGAAGAGGAAATACCACTCGGGCCGTGCGGCGGAAAACTGCTCCGAGGGATCAGCCGGTGCGCCGAGAGCGGCTCCCTGATAACGGAAGACGAGGAACAGCACCACGGCGAGAACCGCGAGGCAGGCGACGGCATCGCGCAAGACCTGGTCGGGCCAGAATGCGGCATCGGGGCGGCGGCGCGGCAGCTTGGGGGTGAGGCCGTGTTTGCGGAAAAGGTAGATATGCCCGACGATGAACAGGATGATCGCGCCGGGGATTATCCCCGCATGCAGCGCGAAGAAGCGGGTGAGTGTATGGTGACCGTATTCGCTGCCGCCGACAATGAGCTGTTGCAAGGACGGCCCGATGAAGGGCGTGATGGCGACGATGTTGGTCGCGACGCGTGTGGCCCAGAATCCTTTTTGATCCCAAGGCAAAAGATAACCCGTGAGCGATAGTGCGAGCACGAGCTGCAACAGGATGATGCCGGACCAGAAGTTGAATTCTCGCGGCGCCTTGTACGCGCCATCGATCACGACCTGCATCAAATGTACGACCAGCAGGATGGTCATCGCATGCGCCGTGTAATGATGCAGTCCACGCAGAAACCAGCCGCCGGCCATCTCGTATTGAATGAAGTACACGCTCTCCCAGGCGGTCTGCGAACTCGGGCTGTACGCCAGCCAGAGGAACGTGCCGGTGATCACCTGGATGACGAAGCAGAACGAGAGCGTGCTGCCCCAGACGTAGCGCCAGCGGGCGCCGCCCGGGACGTTTTCGAACAGCGTTTCGTGGACGAGCCGACGGTACCCCGTGCGGTTGTCCAACCAGTCGAGAGCGGGCTTCATCAAACGGGAATTTTGTCGTGCACGCCGGCGCGGAAGTTTTGGAACGTCACCCAGACCTCGTTGCCGTTGCGAATCTCCACGGGCAATTCGTCAAGACCACGCGGACTGGGGCTCTTTGGATCGAGGATGGCTCCATCGAGGGCAAAGCTGCTGTTGTGGCACGGGCAGAAGTAATTGCTGTTGGCGGGGCGGTAATCGACGAAGCAACCGGCATGGGGGCAAACCACGTTCAACGCGCGCACGGTATTCTCTTTGAGGCGCTGCAAGTAGACGGCGCCGACCGGGACATTGGGCGTGCGATTCCACGCATCCACCTTGGTGGCGAGGACGGAAAATTTCCGCGGCTCGCCGTTCTCGGGCAGCGAGGAGAGCGTGGCGACGAGCACCGACGCGCCGCTTTCGGTCTTACGCCCGAGCGGATCCATGAAGACGAACAAACCCGCCGTGATCGGCGCCACGACCAGGGTGCCGCCGATGGCCACCGCTGCGGCTTTTTTAATGAACTCGCGTCGATCGGGTTGCGGTGAAGGGTCGGGTGTATCCATGAGCAGGTAAAAGAAGCGGGAGTGGCGGCGGTTGAGAATGACGGCGGAGCGAGTCGATGGATTCAACCGCAAATCGAAGCGCTGACGCGATGCGCACGAAAGAGTAGGGTGGCGATGGCGGCGTTGCGACCGGCCGGTTAGCTCGCAGGCGAGTCAGCCGCATGCGGGCCGGAAGACAGTGCATCCCGGACCAGGTCGGTAATGGTCGGCGGCAAATCCAGCTTGAGCGCAGCTTCTTGTGCGGCGGGTGACATTTTGCGCCAGGTTTTCCGCAGGATATCGACGAACTTCTCTCGTGGATACGCCGCATGCTGGGCGGCGAAGGCACTGATCTCATTTTCCAGGAAAACCAAACAGGCGGCGTCCTCGAGGGCCTGCGTTCCGGGAATGGTTTTGAGGCCGGTTTTGGACACCCACGTCGCGACTTCTGCTGCTTCGGTGGGCGGGACGCCCGCAGCCTCGAGCAACGTGCGCGCGCGTTCCGCCTGTTTGGTGTAGAGTGACCGGCGCCACGCGAGGTACCCCGGTTTGCCTAAAGGAAAACTTCCGCGCGGGACCAACCAGCGTTCGAGATGCTGCGCCCGGGCGGCCAGGCGAAGGAGCGGTGACGCGTTGGGTGTGAGCTGACCGACCCAGGCCTCCATCCGATTCGCATACACGAGTTCGGCGGCGAGACCCTCGGGCGCACGGGTGGGGTCGGCGGCGTGCGCAGCATCGATCATTTCGCGGGCGCGGGCGTAAGAGTCCATTTCGCGCAGTCGAAGCTGCCCGCGCCGCCGTCGCAAGCGGAAGGATTCAACCGTCGCACGAATCTGCTGACGCGGTTCATTGCGGAGTCTTGCCAAGAGCGGGTCAGCCGTTCAGATCACGTTTTACCTCTCGATCGGACCGGCGTTGCGCTGGTTTTATCACCTGCCAACCCTTACCCGTTATGCTTACCCTTCGTCTACGCGCGTGTGCGCGTGCCTTACTCGTCAGTTTATCGGCCCTCGCGGCTTCCGTGCCCGGCGCCCAGGGTCAGAGCGCTCCGGCCTCGAGGCCGAATGATCAACCCGCGGCGCCCGCCGTCGAACTTTCGCCGTTCGAGGT
>JBBQEG010000034.1:0-22885 GCA_038320495.1 Opitutales bacterium
ATCGCTTCCTCAGTGTTATATACAACTAAATTCATACAGCTCATGAAGACAAATCCGTTCTAAAATCCGACTGTCGTGCCCCCGGAGCAATGGCTCGCAGCCCGTCGCGAACTGCTGCGCGAAGAAAAGGAATTCACGAAATCCCGCGAGCGACTGGCGGCGCGCCGTCGTGAGCTGCCGTGGGTGAAAGTGGTCAAACCGTATGTCTCTGATTCGCCCCCCGGCCGGGTGAGCCTGGCTGATTTATTTGCGGGCCGTAGTCAGCTTATTGTCTATCACTTCATGTTTGGCGCCGGCTGGGAGGAAGGCTGCAAGAGCTGCTCCTTTGTGTCGGATCACCTCGCTCCAACCGTGGTCCATTTGCGGGCGAGGGACGTGGCCTTTGCGGCGATCTCGCACGCGCCGCTTGGGGAAATCTCCCCCTTCCATGAACGGATGGGCTGGGCCTTCAATTGGGTCTCGTCGCACGGCAACGATTTTAACCGCGACTTCCATGTATCATTCACACCGGAAGAGCTCGCGAAAAAAAGTATAGTACAACTAAAGTATGATGGAATTCCCAGTGGAGGCGGCGCCGGGATTCAGCGTTTTCTTCCAGTCTGAGTGGCTGGAACACGGCTTCGAATCGGAGCGAATCAATTTGGCGATGGTCGGGCTCGCGGTGCACGTTGACTGTCGTTCACTCGGATTCTCGCAACCGGGTTTGCTCTAGCGTTCAAGCACGAAAAAACCGCGGGAGACGTCTCCAGCGGTTTTTTAAAAATGGAGCGGGCGAAGAGACTCGAACTCTCGACGTCTACCTTGGCAAGGTAGTGCTCTACCAACTGAGCTACGCCCGCAAAACAGGGTGCAAGAAGTAGGCGCACGTTTCGTTCCGTCAACTGCTATTTTCAGTTCGGTGTAAGTAGCTCGAAAATAGCCGGTTGCTTGAAACAGCGGGCTACGCAGTTAGGTTCGGTGGGCTCCGCCCTTGCGGACAAAGCCGACCCCTGGCCCGAAACAGGTTTGCTTGGGACACCGTCCGCCGGAGGATCCGCGCGTGCTTACGACCACAGTTAAAGCACTTGGTCAGTCGGATCTGGGTGGGGATGGCCCATGCTTCGACTCCCCCGACGCGACCATTCGGGCTGAAGGCATCAACCAGAAGATCGCCGCGCTCGCGGGTACGACGGCCGAGCAGATTGTGATCGAGGACCTCGAGGTGAATCCAATTTCGCGGCAGGCTTATCTGGCGGTATCACGCGGCCGCGGTCGGATGCGGTGCCAATGCTCGTGCGGATCAAAAGCGACGGACAGCCTGAGCTGGTGACGCTGGAAAAAGTGAGGTTTGCGCGCGCCGAGTTGCCGAATCCCGCTCCCGACGTCGCGCCGAAAGCGGGCAAGCGCGGGACCAATCGCCGGCTCGAGGCGATTACGGACATCGCCTACACGGACGGGAAACTCCTCGTAGCGGGACTCTCCAACGAAGAGTTCGCGTCGACCTTGCGGGTGATTCCGGTGCCGTTCCGTCAGGTGGATCGCGGCACGGCGGTGGAAATTTATCATGGCGCCCATGGCGCGTTCGAAACCCGCGCGCCGGTTTGGACGTTCGTTCCGTACAAGGTGGGTAAACAGGATCACCTGCTCGCCGCGTACACGTGCACGCCGCTGGTGCAATTTGCGCTGAATGATCTCAAGCCCGGCGCGAAGATTCAGGGGAAAACGATCGCCGAGTTCGGCAATCGGAATCGTCCGCTGGACATCATCGTTTATCAGAAAGACGGGAAAGACCACCTGCTGCTGGCGAACAGCTCGCGGGGTCCACCGCGCCCGTGGTGGTTGAGGTCGAAGGATTCGGCCGCGCTGACTTGGTGCGGATCGATCAGGAACTGCGAGCGGACGCCGATGGAAGTCATGTTTTTCCGGTCTTCGCGGAATCCGGTGACCTCACCGCGATACCGCGAGTCGGATTACTGGCAATGGCCGGGGCGTGGCGGGTGGCCGGCGACGCGCTGCGTTTCGAGCCGCGCTTTCCCTTGGCCGCCTGGGGTGAGTTATCGGGCGGAGTATCGTCCGTCGAAAGGGAAGCCGTTAGTTGCGTCCTTCCAGGTGCCGATGCCCGACCCGACGCCCGCGACGTCGGTCGTGCAGGTGTTTCCGAGCAGCGACGTGCTGCCCGAAAATCAGCTCAAGTTTTATGTGGAGTTCTATGCGCCGATGAGCCGGGGCGGCACCTACGAGCACGTGCAGTTGCGCGAGACGGGCGGGCCGATGATCGAGCTTCCATTCCTGGAACTCGACGAGGAGTTCTGGGATCTCGCGATGACGCGGCTGACGCTCTTGATTGACCCGGGCCGGATCAAACGCGGGGTCAAGCCGCTGGAAGAGGGCGGGCCGGTCTTCGAAGCGGGAGAAAGTTACGAGCTGACCTTCGCGGCCGCTTGTCGTGATGCGGCCGGGCGTACCTTGCGCGAGGCGTTCACGAAAACATTTCGAGTGGGTGAAGCGGATCGGGTTCCGCCGGATCCGCGGCGATGGACGATTACGGCGCCGGCAGCCGGTATGCTGCAGCCGCTCCGAGTGGAGTTTGATGAGCCGATGGATCACGCCTTGGCTCTGCGGCTGATCGGTGTGCGGGCAGGGGCGAAGGGCGACGCGCAACTCGCGGGTGAACGGGCTCTCGAGGCGGGCGAGCGCACGTGGAGCTTCGTGCCAACGCGGCCCTGGGCGAAGGGACCGCATCGGCTCACGGTCGCCTCGACGATCGAAGATCGCGCCGGCAACAATATTGGAAAAACGTTCGACGTGGATCTCAGCGCCGGTGCGCAACGCCGCGTGACGAGCGAAGCGGTGAGTGTGGATTTCGTGATCCGTTAACCAGCGTGGAGCGGCTTGTCCTCCCCAAGCCGCGGTTCGGCAAGGGCATGGGCGAACGGAAAGAGGCTCCCTGCGGTCGCAGCGCGTTGGGGACAACACGATCCACCTCGATTTCTTTATTGCGTGCGGCGGCTGGACGCAGCGGCGCGATTGGCGCTTTTCGTTTGCGCAAGCATCCACGTGTAGAGCTCATCCGTGCCGTAGGCGTTGTCCCAGCAATTGTGACCAATTCCTGGATACTCGGTATATTGCGCGTTGGCACCGGACTGCTTGAGCGCCGCGGCCATGGCGCGATTGGCCTCGACGGTTTCCGGACGATCCTGATCTCCGCAGAAATTCCAAATGGGCAGTCGCGCGTCGGCCAAAGCGCGCGCGGTCGGAACTGCGGGCCGCGCACACATGGGCACGATCGCAGACCAGGCGGTGGGATCAGTTGCGGCTATACTCCAGGTGCCATTTCCGCCCATGGATAGTCCCGTGAGGACGACGCGGTCCGGATCGGTATCGAACTCCGTCTGGATTTGTTTAAGCATGCCGATCGCCCACTTCGCGTCGTCACCGTCGGCCAACCAACTTGAGCCGGTGCGGGACTGCGGCAGTACCACGATGAAGGGAAAGGCCGCCTTGCGCTTCCAGATCGCCGGGCCGATTCCCGCCATGAGTTGATCGACGTTGTTGTCCCCCCGCTCGCCCGAGCCGTGCAGGAAAAGCATCACAGGCGGGCGGCCCTCGGCCGGAAGTTTCTTCGGCACAAAGACAAAAAACGGATGCTTGACGCCCTGCGCGTCGATGTAGGTGCGCGGCAGGTACCCGCTGGGCGTGGCCGGGGCGGCCGCTGGGGGAGTAACCCGGGATTGAGCGACGGCGGGGGCAACGAAACTGGCGACGAGGATGAAGAGTAGGGGCAAGCGCATGGTGAAGCAGGTGAGGTGACGGTGCTGGGATGATGGCCCGTGACTGATCAAATCGCTCCCGCACCGACGTTGGCCAGTAAATAGATCCCGGCGACGTGCCGATGGATGGACCCGTCGGATTCACGGAATTGTTCAAGTGGCCCAACTCGCTTGGTCGGAAATGTCGCGCGTCGCCGAGGAACCAGATCCTGGAGGGATTGGAGCCGCAGGCTTAAGCCGGCAAAGCCCTGAGACCGCGGCTACCCCCGGCCGGACAGCCGGTCGAATGTAAGGTAGGGTCCGACCTTGGTGGCGGACCCCGGAAAATCGGAAAAGTGCAAAATCGAGAAAGCGGAAAACGAAAAAAGCCGGCGGGCCCATCGAGCACGCAGAATCCCATGAACCCGGGACATGGTCGATCCTGTGATGGATTGAGGTAGGGTCCGACGTCCGTGGCGGCCCCCGCCCGTCCGGTCTGGACGGGTGAGCTCCTCCTCAATTCGAGCGACCCTTGGTCGCGACCATCGCGTATAAGCAGCCGCGACGTGCCTCCTTACGATCGACTCAAGCCGCCGCTGCCGGCACAATCGTGATGCTTTGCACCTCGATGCGCTCGATCGGCGTGCTTTTCTCGCCGCCGCCACCGGACTTCGTGGGGATGTTGGCGATCTTTTCCAAGACGTCATCACCCGCGACGAGTTCGCCGAACGCAGTGTACTGCCGGTCGAGAAAACGAGCGTCCCCGTGACAGATGAAAAACTGGCACCCGGCGGAGTCGGGCTGGGAGGAGCGCGCCATCGAAATCACACCACGTACATGCGGCTTCGCGTTGAATTCTGCCTTCAGCTTGTAGCCGGGATCGCCGGTACCCGCCATGCCGCTCGCGCCTGGCTTCGTGTTGGGACAGCCCCCTTGGACCATAAAACCCTTGATGATCCGGTGAAAGGCGGTCCCGTCATAAAAACCGTCGCGGGCGAGTTTCTTGAAGTTTTCGACCGTCTTCGGTGCGACGTCGGCCCAGAAGGCGAGCGTCATTTCTCCGTGAGAGGTCTTGATCACGGCGTTTTCGTTGGCAGAGGCTGTTTTGCTCATATGAGAACGAACAGCGAACTGGCGTTGTTGAGCGTCGCAAGAACCGATTTGCGGATCCGGCCCGGGTTCTGCTGAATGTGGCGCATGAACGTTCGCTTTTTACTCCTTTTCTCGGCGCTCCTGGCGTCCACCGTCGCGGCCGCGGAAGTCATCCGGCCGAAGGTCGTCGTCGTGACGATGTTTGAAGCGGGCGACGATACCGGCGATCGGCCGGGGGAGTTCCAATTCTGGGTCGAACGGGAGAAACTGACCCGTACCTTGCCGTTTCCGCAGGGTTATCGCGATCTGCGCACGAATGCCGATGGCAGTGTCCTCGGCGTCGTCACCGGGGTCGGCACCGCGCGCAGTGCGGCGACGATCATGGCCCTCGGTTTGGACGCGCGGTTCGATCTGTCGAAATCCTACTGGATCGTCGCGGGAATCGCCGGCATTGATCCACATGACGGTCCGCTGGGCGCCGCGGTCTGGGCGGAATGGATCGTCGATGGTGACCTCAACCATCGCATCGACACCCGGGAAATGCCCAGCGGGTGGACGACGGGCACCATTCCGTTGCGAAAGAAAAAACCATATGAGCTGCCGGTGGATCGCAGCGAAGGTGGGGCGTATCGGTTGAATCCGGCGCTCGTGGAATGGGCGTATCAGCTCACCAAGGACACCCCGCTTGCCGATACGGAGGCGATGCAGAAACGCCGCGCGCTCTACACCGGGTTTCCCAAGGCGCAGCGGCCGCCGCTCGTGATGAAGGGCGACAACCTGGCCGCGATGTCGTATTGGCATGGCACCTACCTCAACCAGTGGGCCAATGACTGGGTGAAATACTATAGCGATGGCACCGGCAACTATGTCACGACGGCGATGGAAGACACCGGCACCCTTCAGTCACTCACCTGGCTCGCGCGGGCGCAGAAGGCGGACGTGCAGCGCGTGTTGGTGCTTCGCACCGCGAGCAATTTTGACATGCAATGGCCGGGCGGCGATGCGGCGGAAAGTCTGAGCGGGGAGAAGCTCGGGCCGGGTTATTCCGCGTATCTGCCTTCCCTCGAAGCCGCGCATAAAGTGGGCAGCCGGGTCGTTCACGAACTGGTGAAGAACTGGAGCCGTTACGAAAAATCGCTGCCTGGGCAAAAGTGAGGGACGCCCCGCCGAGTTTGAACGGTGAAACAGGCATTCTTGCCTGTTTGGGCTTTCCTGTTGGCTGCTACCCGTCGCCTGGTACGTGTTCGCCAGTTCCCGGTCGCTGTTCGCCCGCTGCCGACTCATGGCGGCGGTGTGGGGGCGACGTGTGTCGCTTTCAACAAGCGGGGATTACAGACAGGAATGTCTGTGTCAGTTTCCGGGCGTTTACCGACTCGCGAGGAGATCGCCGGCCGCGAGCGCCAGGGCTTGTTGAAAGGGCTGCAGATGGCGGCGGATGGCCGCGAGCTCTGCCCGCGTGGGCTTTTCGGGATCGCTGACGGCGGGAGGGGCCCCGAATCGTTCGAGGCACTGGAGGAGGACGCTGGAGGCGGCAGTCGCATCCAGGATCCCGCCATCGAGAAATACATCATGGCCGCTGTCGGCGATTTCGCCGCCCGGGGCGAGTTTCACCACCGCGACACCCGTAAGCACGACCCGACGTAGTGCGCGTTCTCCGCCGGAGCGGAGCATGCCATGACGATCGCCGACGGCGATCAGGCCGGTTGCGCGATGTTCCCGTTGGAGTTGGGCGGCCCGGAGAAAAACAGTGAACTCGCCGGCTCCGTCGCGAACGCTGTCGCCGGGGGACCACATGGCGCTATGCAAGACTCCGACTCCGGCGGGCTGAGAGGATGCGGCTTTGCTTGAAACCAATCCGGCGAAGGCAACGGCCGTGCTGGTGAGAAACGTACGAAGGATCCGTGACGCTATCATGGGTCCTGTGTAGCAGGCTGAATGCCGCAGCCGCGGGATTATTGGCGGATGAAATATAATCCGAATTCACCTGCACTTGGTGAGCGTCATGCATGCCTGGAGTTTATACAGGGAAAGAGATTTTTCATAAATGCGGGGGAGATGCGGCTGATCCGATCAAGCCAGCGTACCATGAAAAAACCGGTTCCGCTTGCAGCGGAACCGGCTTAAGAGAGTCGAGACCCTAACGCTTAACCTTATGACCGTGGGGCAGCGAGCGAGGCCTGGTTCAACGCGGCGCGGAGTTCGCTGCGGATTTCCTCGGGCTGGCGGTCGAGTTGGGCGCGGCAGATTTCCATCACGCGTGGGTGAGCGGCGGCGTTTTGAGCAAGGGCCATCCGCGTAGCGGAGTGCAGCGCCGGCTCGTCGAGACCGAACGCATCGAGGATGGATACGATGTGGCGTTCGTCGCCGGTGGCGAGAAACGCGCCCCATTGCAGCCGCATCGAGGACGGGGAGCGCACGGGGGTGACAACAACGGGTTGGCTCGGCATGTCAGCCAGGCGCAGCACTTCATTGCGCACGGGTGATTGCTGACCGAGTTTGGCGAGGAGTTGGGAGCCGAGCGGATGTCCCGCCTGCCAGAGAGCAGCCGCGAGCAGGCGCTGGTGTTTGGCCGGAAGATCGTTCATGTCCCGAACCCAGGACTCGACGAGATCGGAATTTTGGGCGAAGACGGTGCTGAGAAAGCCGATGGCGACGGCGGTATTTTCCGCTCGGTCGAAGTAGCCCTCGCGGCTGAGCTTGGCAATCGCTGCGGGCACTTGAGCCGGCTGCGGATTGAGGTAATACGTTTCGAGCCAGGCCTGGCCTGAGACCTCGGCGCGGAGGGTGAAGGCAGAGGCCAAAAAGGCGCCTGCGAGAGCGAGACGATACAGGGTTTTCATAACAGATGGATTGCCGTTCACTGCACGGAAGAGCCGGTGGGTTAAAAGGGTTAGCCCTGCGCAGTACCAATACCATAGGACACTTCGGCGAATCGTAAAGGGAGCATTGGATGAAACGTTTTCATCCGCATCGAATGAGCCATGGATAGGACCCTCTCTGTCACGCAAAAGTGAATACTCCCGTATCTGCCTGCTCGTCCTGTCCGCTGACTTCCGACTGCGCCGAGATGCCCAAGCGATCCGCACACCGACCGCCTGAACGGTGAGCGTCTAAAATCAGTCGATTTCACCCAGGATCGGCCTTGCGCGATCCTGGGCGAAACCGGGTGATTATAGAGCAGGCGTCGAGGTGGGCGGCTTGCGGTGATGCGTCGCTTGTTCGTAAGCGTAAGCGAGCTTGATCAGTTCGGAATCGCTGAAGGGAAGGCCCAGAAAGACCACGCCTGCGGGAATCCCATCGGTGGTGAATCCCATCGGAATGGTGATTGTCGGCGTGTGAATCAGGAATGTATTCAGGGAAACGACGCCGCCGTTGCTCTTATAAGGAGGCGTGGTCGCTTCTTCGATCAAGGTCGGCTGGTGCTCCACGGCTTCGTAGGCGAGGGCGGTGACGTTCTGGTCAGCCATGACCTTCGCCATGTTCATGAGGAGCTGTTCGCGGGCCCATTGTGACTCGAGTACTCTCGCATGATCCGTCACGCCACTTGCACCCGAACCGCGGCCACTGCCGCCTCCGCCGTAACCGACGCCGGCGGCCGCGCTGCTGGTCGGGTTTTCGGCGCGGTACTTTGCCACAATCTCTTTAGAGCTCGTCGGCGTCGCGGGGTGATTTGTGAAGTCAGCGCGCGTCTTTAACTGTGAGTTGGGGTTCCGGGAGAGATAAACATGTAGCGCCTCCTCGGTCCGCGCCGGGTCGGAAGCACGCTTCGCGGAGAGTTCTTTGAGATCAGGGATGCCAATATCGACCAGGGTGGCTCCGGCGGATTTCATGTCGGCGAGCGCTTTCTGAAACAGCACATCGACCTTCTTGAAGTCCTCGGAATCTGGCCGGGAACTGCTTCCAATGGGTTCACGGATCACCCCGATCCGCGCACCTTTCAACGCGTTCTTATCGAGTGACGCCGTGTACGATTTCGGCGTGTGCATTACGCCGAAAGCAGTGATCGGGTCTTCCGGATCATAGCCGACCATGATGTCCATCATCTTCGCGAGATCGGTGACCGTGCGGGTCATTGGTCCCATTTGTGCGGTTGGCACGGGATGGCCATCCCTCGGCCGGTGCGGCTGATGAGCCCGGGCGTGGGCCGCATGCCGCCAAGGGATCCCCAAGCCGCGGGGCGCTTGAGCGATGAACTGGTCTCTTCCCCAATCGCGAGCAGTCCGAAGTTGGCCGCGAGCGCACCGCCCGAGCCTCCAGAAGAACCGCCGACGGTGCGGTCGAGTGCATAGGGATTACGTGAGTTGCCAGTCAGGGCGCTATAGGTATCGCCGCCGGCGTATTCACTGAGGGTTGTTTTCGCTAGAATGATGGCTCCGGCCGCTTTCAACTTGGTGATGGCGAAGGCGTCGAGCGGCGGCATGTAGTCTTTAAACATGACGGTGCCCTGCGTGGTGGCCATGCCGCCCGTGTCGATCTCGTCTTTGACGAGGATCGGAATGCCATGCATCGGACCGACAAACTTGCCAGTGCGGGAATATTCGGCGTCGAGGTTATCCGCGTCGGCAAGGGCCGATGGATTGACGGTCACGATGCATTTGATTGCCGGTCCCTTCAGGTCGTAGGCTGCGATGCGATCGAGGTAGAGTTGCGTCAGTTGACGCGCCGTGAGTTTACGCTCCCTCATCGCGGCATGAGCATCGGCTATAGTGAGTTCGAGGACATCGAACGGGGCGGAGGCAGCGATGCTGACGGAAGGACTGACGAAGGCAAAAGCCGCGGCGAAAGCGACACCGGCGAATGCGCACCGGTGACGACGCGGAAGTAAATGAATGGTAGACATGGGTAGGAGCAAAGAGGCAGAGCGGTGGTGCTATTGACTCGCGGTGGCGACGGTCGTGGGGTTCGCGGGCGTATAGGTGAATTGCTCGCCGGGAAGTGGCGGCGTGGTGGGAGGATTCTTTCTCACGCGAGAGATCTGCTCGTACGCGTAAGCGAGCTTGAAGAGCGTCGGCTCGCTCCACGGGCGCCCGAGGAATTCGATCGAGATGGGCCCGTTCTCCTTTGCGGTGTACCCTGCGGGGACGAGGAGCGCGGGCAAGCCGGTGACCGAACTGAACGGGTTATCCTGCTCCGGGCCGCGTTCGAGGTGCGGGGACGAAGGGAGCGTCTTGAACGGGTGGACGACCGCATCGAGGCGATGTTTGTCCATCAGCGCAAGGATCTCGGATCGGAGGACCTCTTGGGTCTCGCGCCGGGCGACAAAGTCAGGCTGATGCATCAACGAATTAAACTCTTTATAACCGCGCGCAATGTTCGGTTTTACAAGCGCTCCGCCTTCGTCCAACAATTCATCCATATTGCGGATGACGGCGTTAGGTCCGAGTCGCCGGAAATAGAGATTATACGAAAACTGGGCTTCGTAATAATTCGTCCGCGTTTCGGCCAGGAGGGTAAAGAGATCGAGACCGGTGGAGATCGGATCGATAATGACAGCGCCCGCTTCCTTCATCTGCGCAATCGCCTTTTCGATCATCGCCGTGCCCTCGGCGTGACTCTCGCCTTTCCGAAATAGATCCCGGAACACGCCGATGCGGGCTCCGCGCAATCCATTCTTATCGAGGAAGGCCGTATAGGGCTCCTTTGGGGTCATGCCGGGGGAACTGATGGTGAGCAGATCCTCGGCATCAAAGCCCGCCACAACGGAAGTCATGGCCGCGACATCATAGACGGATCGCGCCATTGGGCCGCAACGCTCCTGCGTAAAGGAAGTCATGATCTGACCCGTGCGAGGAATCAATCCGCGGGTGGGAGCGAGACCGACGAGACTGTTGTTGGACGTCGGATTGCGAATGGATACGCCGGTTTCGCTACCGAGTCCGATGTGCCCAAATGCCGCCGCCAGCGCCGCCCCCGTCCCCCCGCTGGAGAAGCCGGGGGAGAGGTCCAGATTGTAGGGATTATTGGTTCGCCCGAGGACCGTGCTTTGGTCCCCCGGTTTGGGACTGCCGAACCAATCGCTCATATTTACCTTGGCGAAGATGATCGCTCCTGCGTCACGCAGGCGCGCCACCACCGTGGCATCGTATAAAGGAACCGAATCCTTCAAGGGTAGGAATCCGCCCGAGGTGGGCATGTCCTTGGTATCAAAGAGATCCTTGAGCACCACCGGAACGCCGTGCAGGGGTCCACGGGGCCCCTTGGCCTTGCGTTCCGCGTCGAGTTCCCGGGCAATCTCCAACGCCCGTGGATTCAGCGTGATGATGGAGTTGATCTTAGGACCGACTTTGTCGTACGCCTCGATGCGCTTGATATAGAGACCGACCAATTTTTCCGAAGAGAGCGCGCCCGCTTCCATGGCTGCGGCGATATCTGCGACCGTGGCGGTTTGCAGATCGAATGTCGCGCTGCGGGCGACCGCAATCGAGAGGGCGCTCGCGAGGCAGGCGGACCTAGCGAAGTGTAGCAACGCGCGCATCGGAGGAGGATTCGTAGGTGAAGGTTTCGCCGGGCAGTGCCGGCGTGGTGGCGGGCGACTTGCGGTGTTTGGTCGCTTGTTCATAGGCGTGGGCGAGCTTGATCACTTCGAGGTCGGTGTGCGCCTTGCCCAGGAACTGGATCGCGATCGGGAAGTTCTGCTTCGGGGTATAACCACCAGGAACCACCACCGCCGGAAGGCCGTTGGTCGAAGTGAGGTTGTTAACCCCAGGGCGATCGCCATAACTGCCTCCGCGCGTCGCGGTTGATGCCGTCCGAGCGGAGGAGGGCGACGGCACGGACAAGGTGAACGGCTGAACGAAGCCATCGAGTTTATAGCGGTCCTGGAGCTCGGCGATCAGATCGATATACATTTTTCGAGCCGCGTACCGGGCGAGGTAATCGGGGCTCTTGTCCGGAGCGCCCATTTCAACGGCGGTCTGCATCGAGCGACCGAACTTATCGAACCCGACCTTTTGCATCATCTCGGCGGTATTCTTAAACGGCGCCGCGGCGCCGAGGCGGGCGAGATAGGCGTCGGTATAGGCGAACTTCTCGTACTCGGCGGTGCGACCCCGGCCCTGGCTGGTATCAATGGCGATGTCCGGGTTTCCCGTGAGAATGGGGTCGACGACATAGGCGCCGGCGGCGCGGAGGTCTTCGATTGCTTTTTCGAAGATGGCTCGCGGCACGTCAAACTCGGCGCCGCTTGGGATCATTTCGCGAAGGACGCCAATGCGACGGCCTTTAAGGGATGCTCCCTTCAGATGGTCCGCCCAGTTGTCTTGGGGAAAGTGTCCCATGGGGCTAAACGTGGTGAAATCCTCCGCGTCCCAGCCTGCGATGATCGAGTAAACTGTCGCGACATCATAGACGCTGCGGCCCATCGGGCCCGGGCGGTCTTGAGTGGCGCCGCGTGGGATAATACCCGCGCGGCTTACCATACCGTAGGTGCCGACAAGACCGACGACACTGCAGTTTGAAGAAGGACTTTGCACTGAAACGCTGGTGTCGGTGCCAATCGCTAGGGTGGCAAACCACGCGGCCATGGCGACACCGGAGCCGTTGCTGGACCCTCCGGGTGAGAGCGCGAGGTTATAGGGATTGAGGCTTTCACCAATGGGGTGGTCTTCAAAGCCGAGACCGAACCAGTTTGTAGTGGAAACCTTCGCCAGAATGATCGCTCCCGCCGCTTTCATGCGGGCAACAATGGTGGCATCACGCGGAGGCATGGGCTTGCCGAACGGGGTGAACCCGGCGGTCGTCGGCATGCCGGTCGCGTCGATGAGATCCTTTAATACGACAGGAATTCCGTGGATGGGCGAGCGAGGACCCTTGGCCTTCCGCTCGGCATCGAGCGCGCGGGCTTCGACGAGCGCGGTGGGATTGAGCGTGATGACCGTGTTTACCTTTGGACCGGCCTTATCATAGGCTTCGATCCGCTTAAGATAGAGGCCAAGGAGTTTCTCTGACGTCAGCGCCCCGGCATCGAAGGCGGCGTTGATGTCGGCGACGTTGGCGGTCGCAAGATCGAAAGTAGCGGTGGCGGCGGAAGCGAGCGGGGCGAGCGCGAGCGTCGCGGCGAAAGCGAGGAGTCGAGGTGAGAGCATGGGTGTGGAATACAAACGGTTAACCGGATAAACGGAGAGGGAAGGCGTCGAGGGACGCGCTCCCGGGACGGAGGGTAACGAAAACGGCCGCCCGCAGGCGGCCGTGACGATCCTAGAAGTTACGACGCAATGTGACCTGCCAGCGACGGCCGGGCATGGCCTGGGCCAAGGCATCGCCCAGGGTATCCCCGGTGCGTGGCTTGAAATAGCGCTCGTTGAGGGCGTTGAAGAGGTCGACCTTGACGGACCAGCTCTTGGTGCCCCAGAAAACGTTGGCGTTATAAATATAAGCGGAAGGCAGCCGCACAATGCCGAGGCGGCCGGTATTGACCGCGGAGTTGTAGTTTCCGCTCAGCGTGCCTCCGAGGCCGTTTTTCATGGTGTAACCACTGGTGATCGCGGCTTGGGTTTCCGGATTTCCACCCTTGTATTTGAAGGCGTCGACATCCTCAGGGAGGGTGACGCGACTGCGCCCGCCATAAAGAAAGGCTTCTGCCGGGTAGATTACCTGTCCCGTGGCCGGGTCGATCACGTCCTTAAAGCCGAGGGTACGGGCGTCGACCAGCATGGTTCCGCCGCTGTTCGGCGTGAACTCGGTGCGCTGCTTGAGAATATAGGCGGTGACGAAGAAGTTGCGGGTCGGCACCCACTTTACTTCAAACTCGGCGCCACTGGTGGTGGTGGAGCTGGCGAAGGCGCTGGCCGTGGCGGCGGCGGCGGCCGGATCCTCGTCTTCGGATTGAAGGATGATACGGGTCTGCTCATACGCCGCTCCGGTGAGGAACACCGTGTTTTTGAGCAAGCTTGACTTTACGCCGACCTCCTTGAGTTCCGCGCTGCCAATATGGCCGGCATCTATGATGTTATTGGCGATCCGGTTGTCGCTGCCATCGAGGGCGAGGCTGGATCGGGCAATCGTTATATAAGGCCGGACGTTGTAGGGCAGTTGACGGGAGAGACTGGTACTCCAGGAGAAGCCATCGTCCGTGCCTTTGGAGTATGTTCCAGCTGTAATTTGACGTAGTGGATTGGCGTTCGAGGTGCCGGTGCCGCCTAGTGCCCAAACGCCGGCGTAGTTGCTGCTTTCCGCCTGGGAGACATCCCAGCGGCCACCGATGATCAGGTTCGTTTTCCGCTGCAGATCGATATCGAACATCATCCCGGCGCCGGTTTCGGTGAATGAGGTGCGGCCGTGAGAGGTGAAGGGGAAGCTGTCATCACTGAAGGGGTCGTCATTTTCAAAAGGATTCGCAAAGGTGGTATTGGGGGTCATGCCCCCGCGCTCATCGACCCAGGTGGGGGCCATCGCATCGGAACGATGAGTGCCATAGTCACCTCCACTGCTCTTGGTGTTGGCGCGGGTGTAGCGGAAGTTCACTGATGCGAGACTGTTGATTGCGATTCCGTCCGGCAATCCGTTGAGCCGTTTGACGGCGGTGAGCTTGTTCTCCCAAAGCAGCACGTCGTTCTTAGGACTGAATGGCTGGTTGGAGATTTTATATTGATCCATGCTATCGAAGAAAACCTGGTTTTTGACGGTGAACTCTGGATTGCGGTCGGAGATTAGATCGAAGTAACCGGTGACCAGTTCGGCGCGGAGGTTGCGCTCGAACGCGGCGGAGTGACGCATGTCGAGCGTGTCGTAGCCAGTGGTGGTGGGATCGAGCACCATCCCGACCGGAACCTGACCGGTGCCCGTGGTGCCTGGACGAGGCCCGCCAATTCCCTGCGCGCGGAGTTGTCCGGTGGGATCTTTCGAGGGATTCGCGACAAGGTAATTATACATGTTCAGCGGGATACCCTGAACCTTGGGAAACTGATCGATCGGGAGCGATTTGCCGGCGGAGTCGAGCGGCCAGGCGAAGGTTTGAATCAGGGGGAGGTTGTTGCCGCTGATGCTGCCGGTGACAGGGGACGCGCGGAACATTTCGCGAATGCCGATGACGCCGCTGCCGTTCAGATCAAGGTTCACCAACGCGGCGCCGCGAACGTAGCGGCCGGTGTCGACGAGGTCTTGAGTAAAGCGACCGGTCAAAGCTCCCGCTGTGCGGGAAACCTGGATCGAAACCCCGGACTCAAGACGAAGCTTCCCAGGCAAGTCATCGAGACTGATGGATGCCTGGACGATCTCCTGCTCGACAGGCACTCCTTTGGCGAAGGAACCAGAGTCTTCGAGAAGTCCGTAGACATAGAATCCACCCTTGCGGCCATCGATACCCAGTGGACCGCCGACTCCGAAGGAAGCTTCGGTACGATCGTACGAGCCGAAAATGGCCTGCATGAAGCCTTGTGGCTCGGTGAGGTATTTTCCGTCCTTGGCTCGGCCGGACTTAGGAGTGGCATTGGTATAGCCACCAATCTTACCCATGCCGAAGATCGGCGATGGTGGGCCCTTTACAACCTCGATGCTGTCCATCGCGGCGAGTACGCTCCGGGCATTGCCCTGGAGAGAGAGACGGCGCATGCCCCGGAAATACGTATCGGCCGGGACATTACGGACATCGATGCCGCCCTGGATGCCAAAGCGCGTCGTGGTAAAGACACCGGGTACGACCCGGGCCAGATCCTCGACGGCGGAGAGTGAAAAGCGCTCAATGGTTTCACCACTAATGAGAGACGATGAACGCGGGGTCTCCATCAGCGTTTTGCTGAAACCAAATGAACTCTCCACCGGTTGCGCGGGTAGGAGATAGTTTGGATCTTCGTTGGTCTCCGACGTGACGAAACGTTCCAGCGTAATGACCGGTTCGCCGGTGGCGTTCTCGGTCGCCGGTGGCTTGCTCTGGGCCAGGAGCGATGCGTTCGGGAGGATCAGCGTTGCAAATGTTATTGCGCGGACAAGTCTTGGCATAGCCTGGGTGAGTTCATGGTTGCGGGTTAAATCAGACGATTGGCGTTGTCAGATTTAGCATTCGCGGTGCCACGACTCACTCAGGCCTCTTTGTAGTTAATCAATTCCTGCATCCGGTCTGAGGCAGTAGATCCATGCATCACCGCCAAGTGCATCACGAGATGCGCTTGCGTGTGTATTGACGAGCAATGGGGCGGCGCCCATCAGTACGTCCGGAGGTCGACCGGGAGAGTCGGTCTGTCGGCGTGTTTTCCGCTTTTGGGCCGGAAGCCAAACCTGTCGTTCGAGACCCCTCGGATCAATCAAACACGGCGTCGACCTGCTCGCAGAAGTAATGGATGAGAAACAAGTGAGCTTCCTGCGCGGACGCGCCATGATTTCCCGGTATAATCAAGTCGCAGGTGGCGAGTCCCCTGGCCTTACCGCCGCCGCGGCCGAGAAAGGCGATACTCTCAATCCCGCGTTTACGGGCGGTTTCGAGCGCAGTGATAATATTGCCCGAGTTCCCGCTCGAGGTTAGCACCACGAGGAGATCATGAGGCTGGGCGAGCCCTTCGACCTGCCGCGAGAAAACGTGTTCATATCCGTAATCGTTGCCGATACAGGAAAGGAGCGAACCATCCGACGAAAGGGCGAGGGCAGGGAGGGAGCGCCGGTTCTTGGCGTAACGGCCCGTGAGCTCGGTGGCAAAGTGCGCAGCCTCGGCCGCACTGCCGCCGTTGCCACAGACCAAAAGTTTTCCTCCCCGGTGGAGTGTTGCGAGAATCAGCTTCGACGCCTGTTCGATCTCGGAACGGATCGTAGTCAGGGATTGAAAGGTGCGGAGCGTTTCAGCGAGGGCGGCGTCGAGAGTCATCTGGCGGAAATGAAGAAAGGGGCGGAAAAGAAGAAAGAAGAAACGCGGACTAAAAGAAGAAATTAGAAACGCGGACTAAGCGAAGAAAGTAGAAACCCGTGAAAAGACCAAACCGGTGAAAAGACCAAGCCGGCGGAAAGAAGAAAGTAGAAACGGCGGAAGAAGGTCAGGCGGAAAGAACAACGGGGAAGAAGACCGATTTCTTTCTCGTTTCGCTCCAGGTTTATTTCCCCGCGGTTTCTTCCTTTTTCTTTGGCCCAGGGTTTCTACTTTCTTCCTTTGCCGGCTCGTTTCTTATTTGCCCGGCCTTATTTGTTCGGCTTGTCTGCCTGAACCTGCGTCACCAGTTTCCGTACGCTTTCCGCGATGGTTTGTTCGACGTCGTCGGCCCAGCGGTGGGCGGGCTGACCATACACGTACATCGAGGTGTTGCCTTCATAACCGGAGCGGCCGGGCGCGCGGGGCGGCTTGTCTTCCGCGAGAATCCGGGCCGACGGGATGTAAGCCATCACATCATTGGCATAGCCGGCGACCCAGGTGTTTGGGCCAAACTCGGCTTTGAAACGCAGCGCGTAATCCACCACGACCTCGCCACCAAGCGCAATCCACAGTTGCTGGCCTCCCAGCGCCCAGACCTGCGTTGGGTAGGGGTAAGTGCGGGCGAGGGTCTTTCCGGCCTTCAGATCGCCCAGGAGACGGGCGGCCCAGCGGGTTTGGGTGGTGGCTTGTTTTCCCGCTGGCACCACCGAGAGCTGTTCGAGTTCCGCCTGCGTGGGTGCGTCGCCGAATTTCAACGGAACCAATTCGTGCGCGACGTCGAGCTTGGGCGCCAGTGACGCTGGATTCTTGAGCAACACTTCTTCCACGGCTGCCGCCAGCATTTCGCCGTAACGTTGCGCCATGAATACTTCGCGGCGGGGCAACGGATTCTGGTCTGCACCGCAGCCGGAGAAAAACAGTGCCGCCGCGCCCGGGTGATTGCGCTCGAGTGCAATCTGCGCAAATCCGGCGTAATCTCCCGCCCATTGATAGAAGCTCAGGGTGGTATTGTGGCAGGCGTAACCGAATACGACCGCCTTCAACGTACCATTGGGCTCGGTGACGGTGAGAACCGGCACGCTGTGGTCCGACGGACCCTTGAGCGCATCCTGCTCGCGCAGCTTGGGCACACTGCCTTCCGGATTGTTTCGTCGGTTCACCGCAAAGCCCGTCGAACCCTGTCCTGAGGCGAGGTTGGCGGGCGCAAGCGCAGCGATCGCCTGGCCCGCCGTCGCCACGATTTTGGCCTCCAACTCGGCGGAGTAGCGATCGATCACCGGCCGTTGAGAGTCGGGCAAGGGATACGCATCATAGAGTGCTCCGCGGAGGACGGGCGTGCAGTGGGAATGCGAGGCGTGCAACATGATCTGCGCCCGCTCCAATCCGAATTGCTCCTTCAAGGCTGCGCAGGTCGCGTTATAGATAGTCTGCGGAATTCCCAGCAGGTCGCTGCTCATGACGATCGCGCGCTGGCCCCTGGCGTCTTCCAGCGCGAGGATCTTGATAAAAAGCGGGTGGAGCTTTCCGTCAGCGGGCCGGTCCCGGCCACCGTATCCAGCCATCCATTGCGGATTCACGGGCGTGATTTCGGCGGTGGCAACGCCCGCTTTCCACATCGCCTCCGCGGCCTGAAGCGGCATCGAGCCAACGCCGGACAAGAACAGACCCAGCGCGGTGGCGTAAACCCAACGAAGAACAACCAGCGATTTCGTGAGACGCATGATTGCAATCGGACGAGACGGGCGGTGACGCGCAAGCGATTTCACGATTTCGCCCGCGGTAATTCGAAGCGAATCAGAGGCCTTGAAACAACTCCAATGTTCAGAATAATCGCTCGACAACCCCTCCGGCGCCGCCCATCGGTGCTGGGCTGATTCATCCCGCCCGGAAACGTGTCCGCCGGCCGTCCAACCCCGCTGGTTTATGTCTATCCTTCGCGTCTTTCTCCTTGGTCTGCTTGTAACTACTTGGTCCGTTCCGACTCAGCGCGCCGCCGAGCGGTCGGTCGCGCCCGGCGCCATCGCAGGCCGGGTGTTCAATACAGGAACGAGCGAATATCTGGAAAACGCGCGCGTCACCGTTGAGGGCACCGCCCTCGAGACCCTCACGGATTCGACTGGCCGCTACGCGTTCGCGTCCGTGCCAGCGGGTGAGGCCCGCGTGAAGGTTTTCTATACCGGCCTTGTTCCTGAAACTGCGGTCGTGGCGGTTTCGTCGGGCACTTCCGTGCAACGTGATTTCAATCTGGGTGGTCTAGATCCCAGCATGGCGGCGGGATCCGGGGTGGTGAAGTTGGGCAGCTTCGTGGTGGCGTCGTCTCGCGAGATGGACGGAGCGGCCATCGCGATCAACGAGAAACGCTTTGCGGCGGATATCCGCAATGTGGTGGCGGCCGATGAATTCGGGCCGATGGCGGACGGAAACGTCGGCGAGATTCTCAAAACTGTGCCGGGCGTCGCGATCGATTACGTCGGCGGCTCCGCCATGGGTATCTCGCTGAACGGCGTTCCTTCCGGGTACGTGCCCGTAACGATGAACGGATTTCCCCTGGCGAGCACAACCGCCACCTCGCCCACTTCGCGCGACGTGGAGCTCGTTAATGTGGCGACGAATAATCTCTCGCGCATCGAAGTTCTGCATTCACCGACACCGGAGTCGCCCGGCAATGCGCTCGCCGGATCCGTCAACATGGTGCCGCGCGGCGCATTCGACCGCGCCAGGCCGGTTTTCACGAGCAACGTGTATGTGATGATGCGCGATGACGCGATTGACTTCGACCGGGGCGCCGGGCCCGGCCCTGGGTCAACGCGTCGGATTCATCCCGGCGTGGATTTTTCGTACGTCGCGCCAGTGAGCCCTCGCTTTGGCTTCACCCTTTCCGGTGGCACGTCCACGCAGTATCAGCCTTCGGCTTTCGTGCAGACAACGTGGCGAGGCGTGAGCGCCGCGACCAATGGTACCACGTTGCCGGATACGACTCCGGACAAGCCGTATCTCTCGGATTACCTCGTGAGTGACTGGCCGCGGCAGTCGCGCCGCACCTCGGCGGCCGCCACCCTTGATTTCAAACTTACGCCGGTTGACCGCATCTCGCTTTCCTTGCAGGCGGTGTTCTTCGATGCGCAGTACAGCCAGCGTAATCTGCAGTTTTCCGTGAACCGTGTCGCTCCAGGCAATTTCAGTCTCGATCACACTTATGGCTTTGCGGGGGCGGGCACGCTGACCCTGAGCAATCCCAATGATCGTGACCGTTCGGGCGTCTCCTTTACCCCTTCGCTCGTTTACCGTCATGACGGCCCGATCTGGAAAATCGCGGGTGGCATTGGGTTCTCCCGCTCCCGCAGTACCATCCGCAATCTGTCGAAAGGCTACTTCAGCTCCGTCACCGCGACCCGCACCGGCGTGACGATCGCGTTCGACGATATTTTTTATCTGAGGCCGGGCCGTATCACGGTGACCGACGGCGCGACCGGCACACCGGTGGATCCGTATAACCTGAGCAGCTACAACATCACGGCGGCTGGCGGCAACGCCGACGCGAACGGCTACGCGAATCGGACGTTCGATGTGCAGCGCAACGCGTATGCGAACGTCGGGCGCGATTTTGACTGGCGGTTGCCCGTGAAGTTAAAGGCGGGCTTGGACGTGCGTCAGGCGATGCGTGATTACCGCGGCGGCAACACGCCCTTTACGTTTGTGGGCGCGGATGGGCGCGCGAATTCCGGCGATGAGCGCGCGGCACCGTTCCTCGACGAAGGCTATTCTCAGCGGGATGGCGTGTATGGCTTTCCGAAAACGCAGCGCCTCAACCCCTCTGAACTGTGGTCATTTTATCAGGCGCAGCCGACATCATTTGCACCCGTGAATGAGAACACGGTTTATCGCAGCGCGGTGAATCTTTCGAAGCACGCCGAAGAAACAATCAGTTCCGCCTACCTGCGCGGCGATCTCGCGTTCCTCCAGCGCCGCTTGAAACTGACCGGGGGCGTGCGCGCCGAGCAGACGAACGTGGAGGCCGAGGGTCCGCTGACGGATCCCACGCGCAATTTCCAGCGCCGGCCGGACGGCTCCGTGATCCGGGGCGCCAATGGGCAGCCGTTGCTCATCGTGCCGCCCAGCGATGCGCTGGGAGTATCGCGGCTCACCTTCCTCGACCGCGGGGCCAAGACCAGCAAGGAGTATATCCGCTTCTTCCCAAGTCTGAATGCCAGCTATAACGTTCGCGAGAATCTCATTGTTCGTGCGGCGTATTATTGGTCGGTCGGTCGTCCCAATTATAATCAATACGCCGGCGGCGTGATTCTACCGGATGTGGAGTCGGCTCCGAGCTCCAGCAATCGACTCACGCTTAGCAACGTCGGGATCAAGGCTTGGACGGCCAGGACGACCAAGCTCTCCCTTGAGTATTATTTTGAGCGGGTGGGCTTGATTTCGATTGGAGGCTTTCAGCGTGATTTCAAAAACTTCTTCGGTTCGACCGTGATGGCGGCGACCCCGGAGTTTCTCGACAATTATGAACTCGATCCGGCGGTGTATGGGAACTACGAGATCGCGACCCAACGGAATGTGGAGGGCACGGTGCGCATGGAGGGCTTTGATGTCAGTTATAAGCAGGCGCTGACCTTCTTGCCGAATTGGGCGCGCGGTGTGCAGGTGTTCGCTAATGCTGCGAGCCAGCGCGCGACCGGCGAGGAGTCGGACAACTTTGCCAACTATATTCCGAAGACCGCGACGTGGGGCATCAGCTTGAATCGGCCCAAATATAGCGTGAAGCTGAACTGGAACTACAAGAGTCGGCATCGCCGCGCGCTGGTCACCGGCCGCAGTATCGGCCCGAACACCTATGCCTGGGGTTCAAAGCGACTCTTCGTTGATATCATTGGCGACTACCAGCTCACAAAACACATCACGATTTTTGGCAACATCCGGAATTTGCGGGACACGTCGGAAGATTTTTCGCGTGAAGGTCCGGATACGCCTGAAGTCGCTCAGTTTCGGCAGCGGGACCGGTATGGTGCCCTGTGGATCCTCGGCGTGAAGGGCGTGTTTTGAGTCTCTCGCCCTGGTTTTTTTTCCGGCGCGGCGCCGAATCCGGGGGCGTTCTGCCATGAAGTATTTCCCCTTTCTTTCCGTCGCGGTGAGCGTTGCCGCTTCGGTGTCGGCGGCATTGCCGTCGTTGGATGAAGCGCTGCAGGCGCGGCGTGACGTCTGGGGTGAAGCCGCGATGGCGCAGCCGAACGGTCCGAGCTACGAGTTCTTCGCGCCGCTGCTGCCGCCGCCGCGTTATGTGAACGCGGATTTTCGTTATTACCCCATCGTGCTGAGTGCCCCTAATGCCAAGGTGAAGGGACGCCTCATCTCAAATGGGAGCGGAGTAAATCTGCGAGGCGGCGCGCGCAGCTGGAATGATAACGGTACGCCGGCAACCTTTCGCGTCGGACCGGACGAGTTTCTGTTCGGCGCCATTCACGACCGTCTCGCGGAGCCCACGCTCGCGGAGGGGTATCTGCCGATCGCGGAAATTCGTTACCAGCATATCAGTCCGATTCAGTCGGAAGGAGCCGTGCCGCTCAATCAGGTTCGTCCGCAACGGGTGCCGGAGGTTTACCAGCTCGAAGCGTTTGCGAGCACGGACCCAGCGCTGGCCGACTACGGCGTGGTGTTCGTGAAGTTTGCCCTCGCCCAAGGAACGAACGGTTACATCTCGGTGGAACTCGACGCGAAGTCGCGACTCAGTTTTGCCAACGGTAAACTCAGCAATGAGCAAGGCGAGGTGCTGGCATACTTCGATTCAAACTGGCGCTGGGAACGTGAGGGGGCGCGGGCGCGGTTGACGGCGAACCGGGCGGTGACGATGGCGTTGCCCACGAAGCCGCTGCCGGCGGGCGTGTCACCAGAATTAAATTACGAGGCGCAGCGGACCCGCTGTGTTGAGACGTGGCGCGAGATTCTCGGCGCCGCGATGAAGGTCGAGGTGCCGGAACCCGTAGTGAATAACGCCTGGCGTCACTTGTTGACGCAGAATTTCCAGCTGATCAACGGGGATCGCATGAACTACAGCGCGGGCAACCAATATGAGCGGCTATATGAAGGTGAGGGGAGTGACGCGGCGCAGGCGATGATGAACTGGGGCTATGCCGCCGATATGCGTCGGCTGATCGTGCCGCTGCTTGATTTCACGCGCAAGGGACTCGAGTACCATCAGGCGGGATTCAAGTTGATGAACGTTTCGCGG
>JBBQEG010000035.1:0-22657 GCA_038320495.1 Opitutales bacterium
CGCGACGTCATCCGGGGTATCGAGATCGAAGGCGAGATCCGGCAGATCCACGGCGGCGACGCGGGACGTTGATCCATTCAGCAGCTCCCGGGCGCCTTCTTCGCCGGTGAGCGCGGCCAGAGTGGGGAAGTGTTCGCGGAGGAAGAGCGCGGGCGCCCCGTGTCGGCCGGAGTAGCGCGCGGCGACAATACTGCTTCCGGTCGCGCGCTGGGTCGCGACTAACGCAGCGATGGTCGCAGGAGAAAAAGCAGGTTGATCGCAGAGGGCGATCAGCGCGGCGTCGAGACTACGCGAGAACTGCTGCAGGGTGGTGACGCCAGCCCGGATCGACGAGGCCATGCCCTCGGACCACGCGGGGTTTTCCGTCACGATGACTGGGTAGCGTGCGAGGGTCATCCGGAGTTTTTCGGCGTCCGCGCCGAGGACGACGACAACCGGCCAGGCGGGGGATGCGAGGGCGGCTTCGACGGCGCGCACGAGTAACGGAGTGCCGTCGAGAGCAAGCAACTGTTTGAGACTGCCCATCCGGGTGGACGCGCCCGCCGCAAGAATGGCGATGCCGAAACGAAAGGACGGCAAAGGAGCTTCAGTCATGGATGGGGAGCTCGCGCTCGCGGAGGGGACGCGCATTGCGACCGGTGAGCACGGCTTGCATTTCCGCCACGATGGCGAGAGCGACTTGCTCGGGGCCGTCGGCTCCCAAATCCAGCCCGACGGGTGCGTGCAGCCGAGCGCGTTGCTCAGCCGAAAGCGTGAGGCCGGCGGTGCGGAGGTCATCGCAGAGTTTGTCGGCGCGTTTTCGCGGCCCCAGCAGACCAAGGTACGCCAGCGGGCGATCGAGCAATGCGCGTAAAAGGGGAAGATCGTGCACGTAGTGATGGGTCATCACGACCGCGAGTGTATCAGGTCCGGGCGCGATGCGCGCCACGAGTTGATCAGCCGGACTCGCGACAATGGCATCCGCCATCGGGAAACGGCTGGCGGTGGCAAACGCGCCTCTCGGATCCGCGATGGTCACATGCCATCCGAGTTCCTTCGCGAGCCGGGCCAGCGGCTGGGCATCGTCGCCGGCACCAAAAATGGTCAGAGCCGTGGGAGGCGAAACGGTTTCGAGAAAAAGAGCGTCCGGATCCGCGCAGTCGCCCGGTGCGGCGAGTCGAGTACCCCAAAACGGGGATGAATCGCCGCCGTGAAGGACGGCGAGGGCGGTGGGGCGGCGGCGGGTGAAGTTCTCCGCGAGGACGGTGGCCCAAGGCGGGCGGGCGGGGA
Organism: Opitutales bacterium; assembly: GCA_038320495.1. Taxonomy (GTDB): domain Bacteria; phylum Verrucomicrobiota; class Verrucomicrobiia; order Opitutales; family Opitutaceae; genus ER46. The sequence goes on from JBBQEG010000035.1 coordinate 1,270, forward strand.
GTTTTTCCAGCAGCACGCGGACGATCCCATGGCAACCGAGACCAACTCCCCAGACGAGGTCATTTTCCGAGGTGGTGTCGTAGACGACGGCATCGGCTTGCCCGGTGGCATGGACGCGAGCGGCCCGGGCCACCACGTCCTCCTCAAGGCAGCCACCGCTGATCGAGCCGGTGCGCCCCTTGTCTGCGGCAATCAGGAGGCGGGCTCCGGGCCGACGGTACGACGATCCAGAAACGCTGACGAGCGTGGCCAGGACCGAGGGCTTTGAGTCTTCAGCGAGGAGCGCGGCGACGATGGCTTGGAGATCTTTCACCCTGTCGAAGACGGCCATGACGACGGGGTGAAGGCAAGCACGTGACGAACCCTCGGGGTAAAACGGCTCCGATCGATTTTCGGGTTTTCCCATTAGGTTCCTCGCTACTTTCAGCCGGGTTTCACCGCACCTGCGCGCGATCGGGGTCGGCCGATTTCCCCCTGAAACCAGCGGCGAACCTTGATTTATGACAAAAACAAGGGCTTTGTATTTGTTAGGGATTTGCGCGTAAGCGCGGAGCCTTAACTACAAACTGCTACAAATACTGTGAAAATAAATAAAAACACCGCAACAATTATGCGGGCAACTGCAGGCTCACTTTTGGGCCTCAGTCTTGCTTCCGCGGCTCTGGCGCAGACCACGCCGGTTCGACCGACGGTCACTGAAGAACGGGTGGCCTTGGAAAAATTCATCGTCACGGGATCGTTGATTCCAATCGCGGCTGGAGCTCCGGCCATTCCGGTGAAAGTTCTCGGCGCGCAAGAAATCGAGAGAACTGGAATTAGCACGGATCTCGCCGACGTGCTGCGTCGGTCGCAGCCGGCCTTTTACGGCGCGAATAACCTCGGTTCCGACGTCGCGAATGTAAATTCCGGCGACAGCAATGGCGGCTCCGGACTCGCTTTGCGCAACCGGTCGACGCTCGTGTTGATCAATGGTCGCCGCGCGGCGATCTCACCGGTGCTGGCGACCGGCGGCAACTCGTTCGTAGACGTCAGTATGATCCCGGTTTCGGCCGTTGAACGCGTGGAGATTCTTTCGGACGGTGCGTCTGCGACCTACGGTTCTGACGCGGTTTCCGGCGTGGTAAACGTCATTCTGAAGACGAATTATCAGGGCGCTGAAGTCGGTGGCTCTTATGGCTACAGCACGAACAAGGGAAACTGGGCAAACCGCAGCTTCTATACGGTCGTCGGTGGATCCTCGGGTAAAACGAACCTGACCGTTACGGCGGAATGGAAAAACAGTGACCCCTTGATTCAGTATGAGCGTCCCTATTCCACCGGTTTGTTCCGCACCCCGACGTATGCGGGGATCGTGAACATTGGGAATGACTTTTACTACCTCAATCCCAGCGCCGGTGCGCCGCCGTTGGGCCTCAACCTCACTCCGGCACAATTGGTGGCTCAAGGGATTTACCAAGGTCCGCTGACTCAAAACGAAGCATCGCAGTTCCTCGACCTAGCGAGCTATCCGACCCTAATCGCGGCGGCCGAGCGACGCAGCTTCACGGCGGCGGTCGACCACCAGCTGACGGCCAGTGTCAACCTCTTCGCTGACGTTATCTACACGATCAACAACACCGAGAGCGTCTTAAATGCGCAGCCCGTTTCCGGCACTGTCGCCGCGACGAGCGCGCAAAACCCGTTCAACGTCGCGGTCACGGCTCGCAATCGCTTCGTCATGTTTCCGCGGATCTACGCCAATGAATCCATTGGCCGGCGCGTGGTGGCGGGCGTTAAGGGTAAGCTCCCCGGCACTTGGAGCTATGAGGCGGCGATCAACCTCAATCAGACCAATCATTACTTCCGGAATAGGAATCTGATTGATGGCGCCAAGTACACGGAGCTCGTCAATTCGGGCGCTTATAATCCCTTTGCCCGGACGCAGGCTCCCGGGGTGCTCGAGAGCATGGGCGGAACGCAGGTGCGGGATTTTATGAGCTCGTTGCGTACCCTTGATATCAGCGCAAATGGTGATGTGTTCGAACTTCCCGCTGGCGCGGTCAAACTCGGAGTCGGTGCCGGTTTCATGTGGGATGAACTCGACTTCACCAACGACCGTTTGGACCAGACCGGCGGCTGGTTACAAGCTACGCCTCGGCAGCCGTTCAACGCTCGTTCGAACGTCGATGGCTTTTACGCCGAGACCCGCATTCCGATCTTCAGCGAGAAGAATGCGGTCCGCGGCGCTCACGTGCTCGAGGTCTCCATCGCTGGCCGTTTTGACAAATACAGCACGACGTCGGATCCGACGACCCCGAAGTACTCCGTGCGCTACCTGCCGTTTAACGACGAACTGGCGTTCCGCGGCTCGTACTCCGAATCGTTTGTGGCTCCCTCTTTGTTTGATCTGTACGGCCCACTCAGCGTTGGCTTCACCAGTTCGATCAACATTACGCGTTATGACGCCAATGGCGCCTCGCTTGGAGTTGCCACCGGCAATCGCCAATACCGTTCACAGAGCGGTTCGAACGCGAACTTGAGCCCGTCCGAATCCCGCAATTGGTCGGCGGGCGTGGTTTGGTCACCAAAAGCGGTCAAGGGATTCTCGATCGCCTTGGACTGGTTCAGCATCGATGAGCGCGACCTGATCTCAGAGGTTCCGACGACCACGATCGTAAACGACGTCGAGCAGAAGGGGCCCGCGTCCGCGTACGCCTCTCGCGTTCGCCGTGCACCTAGTCTCGCCGGCGAAACGCACTTTTTGACCGGTACTCCGATCACGGCTCCGGGCCAGTTGAGCAGCGGTCCGTCCGATGAAGTGTGGATTTCCAACTCGAAGGTGAATGTCGCTGGATACTGGCAGCAGGGCCTCGATCTCGCGACCACTTACAAATACACCTCGAACAATTGGGGTCGTTTCAATGCGACCGTGGCGGGCACCTACTTGCACGAGTACGTCGTGCAGACTCTTCCCGGCGGTCCCGAGGTGGGTTATCAAGACGGGTTCTTTGCTCGTGGCACGAATAGCTCGGGCGTGTTCCCCCGCTATCGCTTGAACAGCCGCCTTGACTGGTCGCTCCGCCATTGGAACGCCAGCCTCGCGCATACCTACATCCCGAGCCTCGATGACTTGACGAATGTCACGCCGTATCGGGTGAGTGACTACAGCACGTTCGACCTGCAGGTCGGACGGAGCTTCACCCAGTCGAACAACCGTTGGCTCAAAGGCCTTCATGCCTCCATCGGCGTGAATAATGTCACCAACAAGTATCCGCCGCGGATTCCTTCGGAAGGCAACCAGTCACACGATATCAACGCGTATGACCCGCTGGGCCGTTTTGTCTACGTGCAAGCGAAGTATAAGTTCTGAGCGTTAGACCAATATAAGGAAATTGCTTCCTTCTCGACGGCCCGCCTCTGAAAGGCGGGCCGTTTGCTTTTCCGCTCTCTCATCGGGCAAAAAACGCCCTGAAATATTATGGAGGATGCGGTCAATGTCGTTCCGCCGATTCGGCCGCTCGCGGAAATCTCCGGGCGAATGATATAACCCACTCCAATCCGCTGGGGGCGTTTTTAGGTCATGGCCCAGTTTTTTATTAACGACATCCGCGTCGGCGTCAGTCGCGGGGCGTCCACTCCCTCGGTGCCCGCAAGGGCCTGGCCGTTTCGCGTGAGGGACTGCGCGCGGACGTCAGCTTCGCTCTAAAAGAGCAGCGCCACGTCTGCCAGCCACGCCGCCATGGGCTCGCGAAACCAAAGGAAGTAGAGCGCGCCGGCGATTGCGAGCATGGGGCCAAACGGAACGTGCGCTCCAAATGAAAGAGCCCCATCGGGATTGAACTCCGCGCGTCCGACCGACTCCGGTTCAAGTCCTGCGGGAGCCGTCACGCGCGGTTTCCTTGAGATCCACTCGAGGAGTTTGGCGACCATGAACCAGGCGGTGCCGACGACCGCGCCGCCAAAGAGTGCGAAGACCGCGCCTTGCCAACCACAGAAGGCTCCGATCGCGCCGACGAATTTAACGTCACCAAAGCCCATCGCCTCTTTGCGCAGCAGAGTCTCGGCGATCAGCGCCACCCACAGCACGACGGCAGATCCGATCAGGAGCCCTTGGATCGAGGCGAGCCCCGCTCGAAAACTGTCGACCAGGAAGTAGTCGCCGGCCTGGCCGTGCAAAGCCGGCACGGCAAACGACAGAACTACGCCCACCGTGCCGAGTCCGATCGTGAAGATATCGGGGATGATCATGTGATCGAGATCGATGAACGTTGCCGCGATCAGCGCGCTCAGGAAAATCCAGCCACACAGCGCGACCCACGGAGGAAACGTCAGCCAGCAGGCGACGAACAGCACCCCAGTCAACAACTCGACAAAGGGATAACGGAATGAAAAAGCCCGGCCGCAGCAGCGGGCATGACCACGGAGCAGCAGCCACGAGAGGACCGGAATATTATCGTACCACGCTATCGGTTGGCCGCATCCGCAATGAGAGCCGGGCAGCACGACGGACTCCTCTTTTGGAACGCGGTATATAACGACGTTCAGGAAGCTGCCGACGCAGAGACCAAACAGAAACGCCGCCACCGGGAAGAACCACGGAAACGCAGCGGAAAACGCGGTATAATCTTCGAGAGCCATGAGACGGAAAGCGGAAAATTGGAAAAGCGGAAAATTGGAAAAGCGGGAAAGTGGAAAATTGGAAAAGGGGAAAAGCTGGGAGTTGGGATCGGAGTAGCTCGAAATTACGAAAGTGGACACCCGGAAAACGTGGCAGCGGTGCCCGATGCTGAATTTCTCCGCGCCCGCTTACGTTCCTGTTCGCTGCCCTTGCGCTGCGCGAAGCGCCGCGGCCATGGTCCCGGCGGTGAGGTCCGCTTTTACACCCGTCCACACCTCCAAGGCCTTTGCGCCTTGATGCACCAGCATGCTGAGTCCGTTCGCGGTCGGGAGCTGGAGCTGCGTCGCGTACCGGAGTAGCGGCGTTTCCGGAGGATTATAGATCATGTCGAACACCGCACGAGGCTGCGGCAGGGATTCGAGTGGGATGGGCAACGGGTCAGTCTCACGCAGTCCCGCGCTGGTGGCATTAATTACGAGTGCGCCGGGCGGAAGGTCGGTCGGCATTTCGGTGGGCGTGAATCCTCGCACCGGAATCTGTCCGGCGAGGGGCGTCAAAACGCGCAGTAAGGCGTCCAGGTTTTCCCGCGTGCGATTCACAATCCACAGCGAGGCACAACCGCGCTGAAGGCATTCGACAGCGGCTCCGCGCGCCGCGCCACCGGCCCCGAGCAACACGATGTTGGCGCCAGCGAGGTCCAGCTCAAGGGTCTCCCGCACGGCCGCCGCCAGACCGTAACCATCCGTGTTGAACCCGCGCCATCCGCCGGGCGTCCACAGGAGGGTGTTTACTGCTCCGACCGCCTTTGCCGCCGCATCGACCGCAGCCACGTGATCGAACGCGATGATCTTGTGAGGAACCGTGAGGTTGATCCCGCGAAATCGTTTCGCGTGCAAGCGTTCGAGCGCCTGCGGCAAATCGTCCGGGTGAATCTCGAAACGGAAGTATTTCCAGTCCGCGAAACGGCCATCGTGCCCGGCCAGTTCGGCCAGTGCAGCATTGTGCATCGCCGGACTCATTGAATGCTTGATCGGATGCCCGAGGACGGCGAGCGACGTGCCTGGACGAGACCACGTTTCGAGATCGGAGAGCGTAAGAACAGGGTCAGGGGGCATCGCGGACGGATTGGCGAGACGCCACCGGGCAATGTCAAATCGGAGCAAGTGACCGACCCCCGGGCGGTTGCGACCCGCAACCCGAGGGGGAGCGCCCGGCGGTTACTCCCAACCTTTGATTCTTCGCTCCTTTCAGTGGATAAACGCGAGGCAGGTACGCATCGGAATTGAACAAAAGCTAAAAAAGAAAACGAAGGTGTGCGCCAGGAAGCTTGGATCTTCGTTTCCTCCGTTATCTTCTGTTCACTCTTCTGTGCTCACCGGAAACAGCGAGGAACCCAATCTATGATCCTTGTATCGGAGGCGAATTACGAATTCGCGTGTTTCTCGTAGGTTGTCTCGAACTCTTCCACAAAGCGGGCGAAGAGTTTCGCCCGGGCGGGCTCGCCAGCGGACGTATAATGATTCACGAGATTGCGGCAGCTGCGGCAAAGGACCTCGCGAATCGGCGTTGGTGAAAGATCGGTCGGCCTCGGTTTGATATTGTTCGCACGCAGCAAATCGAAGATCTCGTCGGCATCGCGAAATACGCCGCGGTCAAACGGATCGATAAAGAACGGCAGATCATCCGCGAAGCACCCGACAATAAAGTGCCCGGGCAGCCCGACGGGTTCGAGATTCAGGCCCAGCCGATCCGCGACGAGCAGGTAAACAATACTCAGGGAAAGGGGGATGCCGGTGCGACGCTCGAGGACCTGATCGATAAAACTATTCCGCGGATCCGTATAGTTCTCCACGTTGCCATGAAACCCCAATTCGTGAAACAACACGCGATTGAGCACCCGGCATTTTTCGCGCGCCGAGGACGGCTCGACGATTAGTTCACGACAGCGCCCGGCGATCTGATCGAGTTCGCGGCAGCAATTGCCGACGTCCAAGTGAGGCGTCGCGGTGCGCGCAAGGAGTAACGCGCCTGATTCGAGTTCATAACTGAGCGAGCGAATATAGCCGCGAAATTCGGACACCGGATCCGAAAAATGGAGTTCCTCGAGGAAGAAAAGGGCGTGACGTGCCAGCACGCGATTCGAGCCACGGGAGACCGCTTCCAGAAAAGGAGCAGTGACCGCTCCGAGTTGAGTAAAATGGGCGAGGAGGGCTCGGCGTACCTTCGGACTCGTGTCGTCCAGCAGACTCAGGAAGGCCTCCCGTTCCCCGGCGCTGAGTGATTCGATTTCCACAAGTGAAAGCGAAAAACTTTTCCCCGTTGGTGCAATAGGGAAACGGATGATTCCTTGTAAAATTTCCATCGCGTTTAGCGCGCTCAAACGGGCGCCTTTGTCGGACAAAAACGGACATGGTTTTCGCGAGCTGCTGTTAGCCTCGCAGGCTCCGTGAGATACGATTTCTTGATCTCTGGTACGGTGACTTCAATCAGCCGCAGCTGCAGAAGCAGTGCGGTGGAGTGCCACAGTGTAATATTCGTCGGAGTGGTCTGCCGGGCACTCGCCTGGTCATTCCCGTGCACCATAGAGTGCAGAGCCGACGCGTACTACCGTGCTTCCGGCGGCGACGGCGATTTCGAGATCGCCGGTCATGCCCATCGAGAGCTCAGCGAGCGGAACCCGGAACCGGGCGGCGAGCCTATCACGCAACTCGCGGAGATTGTTGAAGGTGCGTTGCGCGTGAGCGCGCGTCTCATCCGGCGTCGTCCCAAGCGGCGCGATCGTCATGAGGCCCTCAACGCGCAACGCCGCCTTGGCGAGCGCGGTTTCGAGCAGGGTGGGCGCTTCCTCCGGCTCCGCACCGAACTTGGCGGGATCGTTGCCGGCATTGATCTGCAGAAGAATCGGGAGCGTCTTACCCAGCTCGGTGGCCGCGCGATCCAGATGCGTGAGCAGCTTTACGCTGTCGACGGTCTGCACCCGATCGAAGCACTGCACTGCGAGTTTCGATTTGTTGGACTGCAGGTGACCGATCAAATCCCAAAGCAATGGCGCGTCGGTCTGCGCCCGCTTCTCCATGCCTTCCTGCACCCGGTTTTCGCCCACGCGTTTGAGCCCGTAACGGGCGGCGAAATCGGCGGCGGCGACCGGATGGGTCTTGGTCACGGCGAGGAGTTGCACTGCAGCGGGATCGCGACCGACCCGCTTACATTCCGCCACGATACGCGCCTGGATCGCGTCGGCCCGGCGGACGAATTCGTCGTAGTCAATTAACATGGCCGTGGAAAAAGGAACCCAATGTTTAGAAAATCTACTTAAGCATTTACGGGAAGAGAAGTTTTTCTAGTCTGGATCCAACAAGGCCAGCTAATCATGCAGATCGAGAATTTCAAAATCTTCGCCGACTTGGTCGAAACGAAGAGCTTTTCAAAGTCCGCCAAGCTCAACGGAATCACGCAATCGGCGGTCAGCCAGCAAGCGCGCGCGATGGAGCGGCACTTCAAGACGTTGCTGATCGACCGGAGTCAGAAGCAATTCCAGCTTACGCGGGAAGGACAGCGTGTGTACGACGCCGCAAAGGAGATGCTGCACACCTACGAGAAGCTGCTCTCCGAATTGCAGGAGATGAAAAAGGTAATCAGTGGCACGATTCGTATCTCCACAATCTATTCCATTGGCCTTCACGAGTTACCGCCGTTTATCAAGCGATTCCTCCATGATTTCCCCTCGGTGAATGTGCGGGTGGAATACCGCCGCTCCAACTTGGTTTACGAGGATATCCTGCACAACTCCGTCGACTTCGGATTGGTGGCGTTTCCCGTGCGGCAGCGACAAATTGAGGTGTTGCCGTTCCGGAACGACAACTTGGTGCTCATCACTCACCCGTTGCATGCACTCGCCAAGCGGACTGATATTGAGGTGAAGGATCTTGCGGCGCAAAAGTTCATCGGTTTCGACCCGGACATTCCGACGCGCAAAGCGGTCGATCTGATTTTTCGCGAGCACAAGCTCGAGATCGAGCCGGTGATGGAGTTCGACAATATCGAAACGGTGAAACGAGCGGTGGAGATCGACCACGGTATCGCCATCGTCCCTCAAGCCACCGTCGCCCAAGAACAGAAGCAGGGGACGCTCGCCGTGCTTCGTTTCAAGGGAAAGGAGTTCACCCGCCCGCTCGCGATCCTGCATCGGAAAGGACGCGTCCTGACGCCAGCGATGAAGAAGTTTGTCGAGACGCTGGGATTGGACCTTCCGGAAGCGCGCGATACGTAAAGTGGCCCAACGAGGGCGCTGGGTCTGGCTACCCGGCATCCGCGGCCCAAAAAAGGTTTCGGGGAAGAGAATTTGCGGCGGGGGCTCTTACCTTCATGGTCTATCTCACTTTTATCATGAAACGACTGACGCTCGCTCCTGTTCTCTGCCTTTCCGCATTGCTGGTCGGTCCGGGCTGTAATCCGGGCAAAAAGGAGCCACCGATCCCCACCGTTGGCGGCGCCGTGGCTCAGGTGTCCGTGGGCGGGGAAAACCACGCGGCTTTGCCGAAACTGGGTCCTGCTCCGTCGTGGCAACTGAAGGATCTAAACGGCAAGACGGTGAGCTCAGAGGAGTTGAAGGGGAAAGTTGTCGTCATCGATTTTTGGGCGACTTGGTGTGGGCCCTGCCGCGTGGAAATTCCGGGCTACGTCGAGATGCAGAAAAAGTACGGCAAAGAGGGCTTCGCGATCGTCGGGATTTCGCTCGATCAGGCTGGCCCGGAGGTGGTCAAAGCGTTCGCTGATAAGTTCGCCATCAATTATAACATTCTCATGGCCGACGACGCGATCACCGAGACGTTCGGCGGAGTGGAAGCGATTCCGACCACGTTCCTGATCGATCGCACCGGCCAGATTCGCGATCGGAAGCTTGGCGCCGAGCATTCCGAAACGTACGAAAAAAAGGTGCTTTCCGTCCTACGGGAAAGCTGACGTCTGCGTTCAGTTTTGTTCTGGGAGGGCTCGCTTCCGCACCGGACTAGGCGCGGACGCGCGCCGGGCCCTCGGTCTCGGTTCTTCGCACCTTTCAGTGGATAAATGCGAGGCAGGCGCGCATCGGAATTGAACGGAAGGTAACAAAGAAAACGAAGGTGTGCGCCAGGAAGATTGGATCTTCGTTTCCTCCGTTATCTTCTGTTCATTCTTCTTTGCTGACCGAAAACAACGAGGAACCTCGGTCGCTTTCGGGTCTCGCGTTGTATCATCGCGCTAGATACAGCGGGGCGTTGATCCCGACTGGGATCCCAAACGATATCCAGATGATCAGCAACAGCGTCCACGCGGCGAGGAACGCGATGGAGTAGGGTAGCATGGAAGCGATCAGCGTCCCGATTCCGGCCTGGCGGTCGTAGCGCGCGGCGAAGGTCAGGATCAGGGGAAAGTAAGCCATGAGCGGCGTAATGATGTTCGTGCAGCTGTCGCCGACGCGATAGGCCGCCTGCACCAGCTCCGGGGAGTAGCCGAGGAGCATGAACATCGGAACGAAGATCGGCGCGAGCAGCGCCCATTTTGCCGAGGCGCTGCCGATGATCAGGTTCACCCCCGCGGAGAAGAGGACGAGCGCCATCATCAGTGGAATCGGAAGCTTCTCGAGACCCGCGGAGCGGATCAGATCGGCGCCGTTTACGGCGGTGATGATCCCCAGATTGGTCCAGCTGAAATAAGCGATGAACTGAGCCGCAAAGAAGGCGAGGACAAGGTACGACGCGAGGGTGGCCATGGACCGCTCCATCCCTTTAACGACGTCCGTGTCCGAGTGAAGGGTCCGTGCGCCCAAGCCATACGAGAGGCCGAGTCCCAACCCGGCGAAGAGGATGAACGGAACCAAGTTCGTGATGAAGTAAGAGCGGAGAATGGGATCTGTCGTCTGCTTGGGATCGCGCAGGAAACCCGTTTCCGGAATGAGTCCCCAGAGCAGGAGGCCAATGCCGGCGAGGCTGAAGATCAGAGCCCAAAGCAATCCACGTTTTTCCGCCGCACTTAGCGGGACGAGCGGCTCCGGTTTGGCGTCCCCGCGATACGGCCCGAGGCGTGGCTCCACAAAGCGATGGGTGACCCAGGTTCCCACTCCGGTGACAACAAAGGTTGCTGCGATCATGAAATAGTAATTGGCCACGCCGGTGACCACGTAGGTCGGCGTGATGATCGCAGCCGCACTTTGGGTCAGGCCTGCGAGCAGGACGTCAATGGTGCCGACGAGGAGATTCGCACTGAATCCGCCGGAGACGCCGGCAAAGGCGGCGGCGAGCCCGGCAATCGGATGGCGACCTAAAGAGTGGAAGATCGCGGCGGCCAGCGGAATGAGCATGACGTAGCCGATGTCGCCGCCAGCGTTGGACATCACACCGGCAAAAACCACCATCGGCGTGATCAGGGTGCGGGGGGCGCTTAGGACGAGCAGTCGTACCACAGCGCCGATCAGCCCGGTGGACTCCGCGACGGCGATTCCCAGCAGGCAGACGATGACTACGCCCAGCGGCGGAAAATTAATGAAATTGGGTAACGTCTGCGTGATGATCCGCTGCAAGCCGGCGACGTTGAGCAAGCTGACCGCTTGCACGGTTTGACCGTTGGCGGGATTCGTGACCTGCACACCGGCTTGAGCGAAGACGCCGGAGACCAGAATGATGGCGAGACCAAGCAAGGCGAAAAGCGTCGCCGGTTGGGGGAGGGCATTGCCGACCCGCTCTACGCCATTAAGAAACCGCTGAAAGGCGGAAACGCGGGCCGGGGAGGGAGCCGGAATCATGTCCTTGAGAAATGAGAGCGGCGGGATGAGGGCAAAACCAAACGGTAAAATACCTTGCCTCGCGGATGCCGGTGTTCCGGAAACATTCGCTGCAACTTTTCCGCGCTTCCTGGGTTTTCAGGACAACACCCATTGCATCAAAAAACTCTGCCTGTTCTTGCTCTCACTGTCGCCTCGATTAGCCCCGCTTTCTGGACCCTGAATTTCGCGCTCGGTATCACGATCCTGACGGCCGCTGGAATGATCTCCGTTCTCGCCTTGGATTATTCGCGGAAGCCGCGCGCCTTGACGGTCGCGACTTCGCCGATGCTGACACGAGACCGGGTGCGAAGCGAACGTTATGGGCTCGCGGGTTGATCCGCCGGTTCGAACTGGGAAAAGGCCTCCTGCACGCAGCGCGGGGGGCCGTTGTTTCGTTAGCGTAGATCGTCGGTCTGAGTGTGGAGCGGGTGCAAAAGGTCGCTGCAAAATTCCGGTACGCGCGTTGTGATGACGTTCGTCGGGGCCAAGTGCGATCGCGTGAGGAACGGTGTCCTGACTCAGAAAATTGAAAGCGCCTTGGCGCTTTCCAAAACGACCCACGCACCTCCGCCGATGAGCGCCAAGCTGAATGTGTGCTTCATGACCTTGCGGCCCTTGAGCACGGCATCGTGCAGATCGGTATCGAGTGCCTTGCGGTTCGTTTGCGAGAGGAAACTCGCAAAACGCGGATCGCGAAACCGGCCACGCGGATCGCGCCGTAGGCCGAAGCGAACGGCGGGGCGATGGCAGAGATTCAACAAGGCGCGTATCACGTACCTTATAACGACACTTTGAAGTGGTTTTTTCAATAGGAAAGGTCCTAACGTCGCCCTTTCACGCCATTTTTTTTCCCGGCACCTTCCTCCATGCATCACTTCCGATACTCGGGCTCAGATCTCCAATGCGAATCCGTCGACCTCGCCGCGGTGGCGAAGTTGTACGGGACACCCACCTACGTTTACAGTGCGTCGACGATGGAGGATAACTTCCGTCGGCTGCAAGAGGGCCTCGCCGGTCTCGATGCGCAATTGTGCTATGCGATGAAGGCGAACTCGAATCTCGCGGTGCTGCGGCACTTCGCGAACTTGGGTGCCGGCTTCGATTTGGTGAGTGGCGGCGAAATCCGCCGGGTGCTCGCCGCCGGCAGCAACGTGAACACCAGCGTCTTTGCCGGCGTCGGCAAGACCGAGGCGGAGATCAAGCTGGCGCTTCAGAACGGCATCTTCGCGTTCCACGTGGAGAGCGAACCCGAACTCGCCCGCATCAATCACGTGGCCGGCACCCTCGGCGTGAAGGCCCCCATCGCGATTCGGGTGAACCCGGATGTCGATGCGCACACCCACGCGAAAATCACGACGGGCAAGAGCGACAACAAGTTTGGCATTCCCCTGAAGCATGCCGCGGCCGCCTATGAGGCGGCCGCCAAGTATCCGAATCTCACGATCAAAGGCGTGCAGATGCACATCGGCTCTCAGCTCACGTCCGTCGCCCCGTTCATTGAGGCGGTCGAGAAGGTGGCGCCCTTCGCGGCCGAGTTGAAGGCGAAATATGGGATCACCTATTTCTCCATCGGCGGTGGGATGGGCATCATCTACCAGGATGCGCTCTCCAGCGGCCAGCAGGCCTGGTGGGATGCACAGCCCGCGGAGCAGCGTCCACTCACGCCCGAGACCTATGGCGCTGCCTTGGTGCCACGTTTGAAGCCGCTGGGCCTTAAAATCCTCCTGGAGCATGGTCGCTTTATGGTCGGCAATGCGGGTGTTCTGATTGCCCGCGTTGAGCATCTGAAACGCGGAGCCGGGAAAAACTTCCTCATTGTCGACGCGGCCATGAACGACTTGATCCGGCCCGCGATGTACGAGAGCTATCATGAGATCGTGCCGCTGCATCGTGACTCGGCCCGGCGCGCCCTGGCGGTGGATATCGTCGGACCCATCTGTGAAAGCGGCGATTGTTTTGCCAAAAGCCGCCAGATCCAGGAACTCGGCGAGGGTGAGCTCATCGCCTTCATGAGCGCCGGCGCGTATGGCTATACGATGGCGAGCCGCTACAACACGCGTTCCATGGCCGCTGAAGTGCTCGTGAAGGGAAGTGCGTTTGAATTGATCAACGCCCGCGAAAGCTTTGAGCACATCATCGCGGGTGAAAAGGTGCCCGCCTTCCTGACGTGAAGATCTCGCCCGGAGCACGCAGCAGGCAGGGCCCGGCCATCGGCCTGGCTGCTGCCAGCGAAACAGTCGCCGGATTCCGCGTCTCCCCGTGTGCCTCGCAGCGAAACGAGGCTGCTCCACGGCCATGAGGTTCGCCGTCGTTGGCGCAGGTGCTTGGGGTACGGCATTTGCCATCCATCTCGCTCGTGTCGGCCGCGACGTGGTGCTCGTGCCACGTCGCGCCGATCACGCTCGGGCGCTGGCGGAGCAGCACGAGAACCAGGACTACCTTCCGGGTGTGCCGCTACCGGCGACGGTGCAGGTTACCGTTGCGATGGACCAGGCGTTGAGCGGCGCCGACGCGGTGATGCTGGCATGTCCGGCGCAAGCGCTGCGTGCGACCGTGGAGCGCCTGCGCGGGGCGCTGCCAGCGGACCGCACCGGCATGGTGATGTTAAGTCTGGTCAAAGGCCTGGAGCTCGGCACGCACCTGCGGCCCTCGGAGGTGATTGCAAGCGTGCTGCCCGGGCGATCGGTCGGTACGTTAACGGGACCGACCAACGCGCTCGAAGTCGCGCGTGCCCAACCCTCCGCGATGCTGCTGGCGAGTGCTCCGCCGCATGAATTCGCACTTGATGTGCAGGCCGCCATCAGCAGCACCACGCTCCGCGTTTACACCACGGAGGACCTGGTCGGTGCGGAGATTGGCGGCTGTCTGAAAAACGTCTACGCGATCGCAGCGGGTTGTTGCGACGGCTTGAAGCTTGGCGACAACACGAAAGCCGCGTTGCTCACCCGTGCGCTCGCCGAAATGGTGCGGGTCGGGGTGGCGCTCGGAGCCCAGCCGGAAACGTTCTATGGACTCAGTGGCTTCGGCGACTTGATCGCGACTTGCTATGGCGGATGGAGTCGCAATCGCGAATTCGGTCAGCGCATCGGCGAAGGGCATGCTGTCGCCGACATTCTGGCGCGTCGGAAAACGGTGATCGAGGGCTACAAGACGACGGAGGCGTTCGCCAGTCTCTGTACCACACGTGGGATCGAGGCGCCCATTCTGCGGGAAATGCATGCCATCCTTGCCCACGGCAAAAAGCCTGCCGCCGCGCTGGCCGCTTTGATGACCCGGGGGTTGAAACGCGAGTCGCCGAACGCCGTCGCCTGACCCACTCCTCCTAGCCGGAATATTTCACCCTCTGGTGTGAATGCTCTACACGCTATATACGTCTAGCATGCCATGAAGATCGGCCGATGGGCGCACGTGGCCGACAAACAAAGCCCGCGCATTGGTGGAGGCTTTGGGAACGAGCGATTTATAGTCCGCGGAAGGCCCCGTGTGCGGGTGCGGCTGCCTGGGCGATTGGGTTCGGCCAACTGACGGAAATGTCAGTTAGATACGATGGGTGAAGCCAATGGTTGGCGGGTAGATTGGGGCATGGTTCAACATTTGATCCTGACTCCAGTCAGTAATCCTCTCCATCCTCCGGGGGCCGATGCCGGCCTGCGGCGACAGCGTGGGACGGACAACGCTTTCGCGGTGCTCAGTACCAATAGCACTCTTCCGCGTATCGCGATGGTATCCACTCATGGATACGTCGCCGCGGTTCCCCCACTGGGAGCCGCGGACACCGGCGGACAGGTGGTTTACGTCCTGGAACTTTCCAAGAAACTGGCGCTCCTCGGCTATCAGGTGGATATCTGGACGCGGCGTTTCGATGATCAGCCCGAGATTGAAACGGTGGCGGAACGCGTGCGGATTATTCGTATGCCTTGCGGTGGCGGTGATTTCATTCCGAAGGAGTATCTCTGCGATCATCTGCCGGAGTGGAACGAGCATGCGTTGCGCTTTATTGAGCGTCACGGTCTCGCGTACACCTTCATCAATAGCCACTATTGGGACGCCGGCCTGGCGGCCCAGCACTTGAGCAATGTCCTCAAGGTTCCCCATGTCCACACGCCGCATTCGATCGGACTTTGGAAGCAACGCCAGATGGAATCCGATACTCTAGACAGCAAGCATGAGTTCGAGCAGCGCTATAATTTCGAACGACGGATCTTTGAAGAACGAAAACTGTACGCGGACTGTGATATTGTAATCGCGACGACCCCGCCGCAGCTTGACTTGCTGGTGAAGGATTACGAGACCCCCGTGACAAAGGTGAGGATGGTGCCGCCGGGGTACGACGATCACCGGTTCTTTCCGGTTAGCGATGCCTCGCGGGCGCCCATCCGGGATCGCCTCGGCTTCAAGGGTAAGGTGATCCTCGCCTTGGGCCGCCTCGCGCGCAACAAAGGCTACGATCTCCTGATCGAGGGATTTACTCTTGTCGCCGCCCGCGAACCCGAGGCGGTGCTTCATCTCGCGGTGGGCGGCGCGGACATGAATGCGGACGAGCTTAAGCTCCTTGGTGAATTGCGGGCTGCGGCGGAGCGCACCGGATACGGCGATCGTATCCACTTCGGTTCCTTCGTCGCCGATGATGATCTCCCTGATTATTATCGGGCGGCGGATCTCTTCGTGCTTTGCAGTCGTTACGAGCCGTTCGGTATGACGGCAATCGAGGCGATGGCTTCCGGGACGCCCACGATCGTCACCGTGCATGGCGGCTTATATCGGGCGCTTTCCTTTGGGCGTCATGCCTTGTTTGCAGATCCGTTCGATCGCGAGGATCTTGGAATCATGATGGCAAAACCGTTTCGCCATCCTCAATTGCGCAGCCGTCTTTCCCGGATGGGGGCGCACAAGGCGCGGAGCTTGTTCACGTGGACGGGCATTGCGCACCAACTCGTAGCCGCGGTGGAGCGCCGGCTCGCGGTCGCGGTGCATTTGGACGATCGCGAGTGGGATGAGCCGTGGAATGACGGTGATTGATCGATCGCTTCGGTAGTTCTTTCCGGTTGCCGACCCGAGTCCAGAGCGATTCCGGTCGGCTCGATGTGACCCTGACATGAACCCCTCTCATATCCGACTTTTTTCGACTGACCTCGACGGGACCCTTCTCGGAAATCCAGAGGGATGCGGACGTTTCGCCGAGGCGTGGGAAAGGCTTCCGGTTGGGCTGCGACCGATCCTAGTGTACAATACCGGTCGTACCACCGCGGATACACAAGCACTGGCGAAGGCCCGGGGATTGCCGGAGCCGGACTTCATTATTGGCAGCGTCGGAACGGAATTGCACGACACGTTGTATAATAGCGCCGACGACTTCCGGAACCAGTTCGGCGATGGCTGGGACCGCGAGGAAGTCCAACGCATCATCCAGGAAACCCCCGGCGTCACCGAGCAGCCGGCGGAGTGCCAGCATGCGTTCAAGTCCAGCTGGTATTGGGTCCGAGCCCGTCGGAATGAAGTCGCCGCTCTCATTGAGCGACTGCAGCTTGCGCGCCTGCAGGTGCATGTTGACTATTCGTGCCGTTATTTCCTCGACGTGGTTCCCGCCCGCGCGGGTAAGGGCCGTGCGCTCACGTGGCTTTGCCAGCGATTGCATATCTTGCTGACCCAGGTGCTGGTGGCCGGCGACACGGCGAACGACGCGAGTATGTTTTTGTTGCCGGGCGTGCACGGAATCGTGGTGGAGAATGCCTTGCCGGAGCTGCTGGCCGAGGTGGAGAGTCCCCGCATGTATCTCGCGCAACGCGCCATGGCTGATGGAGTGATTGAGGGTTTGTGTCACTTCGGCATAATTAAAGAACCAGGAGGTTCTACCACGGTCCACTCTGTGTGAGTGCCGCCTTGCCAGCCGCGTTTAGGTCCTTTATCTATCGGCTCTTCCAAGCGCGCGATGCGCGTGTGAAACGCCGGCCTTCGTCGCAGTTCTCGTCTGCGCGCACGGAATCGTGGGCCGCACCGTTTCCTCCGCATTGTCGACCACGTCCGTTTCGTCTCTTTAAATCGTTTCTATGCCCAACCCTGCCTCTCCGTCGATTCGCCTCTTTGCCTCTGATCTGGACGGGACCCTGTGGGGAAATCCGGAGTCCTTGTTGCGTTTTAAGCAGGCCTGGGAGGCGCTCAAGGGCGACCACCGCCCACTGCTGACGTATAACTCCGGTCGCAGGGTGCAGGATGTCCTGTCTCTTTGTCAGACCCGGCGTTTGCCCATGCCGGACTATATCATCGGCGGCGTCGGTACCGAGCTCTATGATTGTCGGGAACAGCGCATGATGCCGGAGTTTGCGGCGCAGTTTGGAGAGGGGTGGGACTTGGCGAAGATCGAAGCGATCATGAGCTCCGAACCCGGCGTGGAGCGGCAGCCGCCGGAGTTTCTGCACCCCTATAAATCGAGCTGGTACCTACATCGTGCCGACCGGCGGAAGATCGATGAACTTCGCCGGGACTTTGCCTCTGCCGGGCTCGATGTCATTGTCGTGTATTCAAGTTTACGCGACCTCGACGTGTTGCCACGCCATGCCGAAAAGAGCAATGCGTTGGCGTGGCTCTGCCAGCGACTCGAAATCCCGCTCAGTGCGGTGCTGGTGGCGGGCGACACGGGGAACGACTCCGGAATGTTCCTTTTGCCCGATGTCCAGGGCATCGTGGTGGAGAACGCCCAACCGGAGCTGTTTGAAGCCGTGGTCAAATTGCCGGTCTTTGTTTCACGCCAGATCATGGCGGATGGGGTGCTGGAAGGGCTCAAACACTTCGGCGTGATTCCCTCGGTGCCACCGCCGAGTGCGGTGCCGCCCGAGAAGCGCGATCGGACGGCGACGTGGCAGGGCATGCTCTTTGGTCCCGAGGCGTTCCGCACGCTACAGGCGGAGGATCGCGAACTAATCGAGACCGGCTACGCGAAGGCGGTCATCGCGCTGCATAAGAATATCACGCCAATCGGATTCTCGGCCTGTTCGCTCACCGACAATACGGTCACGGGCACCGACGCCAATTACCGCAGCGTTTGGGCCCGGGATGGGTGCTTCACTGTTATCCAGACGATCGAGATGGACGATCCCGCCTTGCGCGAAGCGCAGCTCCAGACGCTTCGTACGCTCCTGGGGGCGATTGCTCCCAACGGACAAGTGCCGGCCAACGTCCGCATCGATGACCGCAGGCCGGAATATGTCGGGGTGGGCGGAATCTGCTCCATTGATAGCGGACTCTGGCTGATCATGGCCGTGTATCATTATGTTACGCACACCCGTGACATGTCGCTGCTGTCTGATTATGCTGAACCGCTGCAGCGCTGTATGGATTGGCTCAGCGCCCATGACAGCAATAACGATGGTTTGATTGAAGTGCCCGAGGCAGGGGATTGGACCGACCTGTTTGGCCGGAGCTATCAAGTGTTGTATGATGAGGTTCTCTGGTATCGGGCGAACGTCTGTTACGGTCGGCTGCTGGAGTACCGCCAGGACTTTGATCGCGCCGCGGGCTACCTGCGGGGCTCGCAACAGATTGCCGGCAAGATCAAAGCTTCCTTTTGGCCCACCACGGCATCGGATCCGAACGCGGTGCCGACGTTTGCGGACCGGCAGGCCTCGCTGGGCGATGCGCAATATCTGATCGCGGAGATCACCCCGTTCGCCTTCAACTGGCGGTGCGATGTGCTGGGGAACGTCCTGGCTTTCCTGACCAATGTAATCGACGTGGAGCGCGCGCGCACCGCTTTCCGGTTTATGTGGGGAGTGGGGGTGAACGATCCCTTTCCCGTCGCGAATTTATATCCGGCGGTACAATCCGGGGACCCGGATTGGCGTCCCTACTATACGGTTAATTTATTGAACTTGCCGAACCATTACCACAACGGCGGGATCTGGCCCTTTATTGGCGGACTCTGGGTTCGTTTTATTCACCGGCTCGGGTTGCACGACATTGCGAGCAACGAGCTGGTGAAGCTCGCCAAGCTTAACCGCCTGGGTCGCGTGAATGAGTGGGAGTTTAACGAATGGGTGCACGGCACGACGGGCCGGCCGATGGGCAAGGCTTATCAGGCGTGGTCGGCGGCGGCTTATGTCCGCGCGTGTCAGGAACTGCATCTGGGGCCGACGGGAGCGGAGAATGAGTAGCGGCTGGCGCGGTGCCCGCGCCGGGCCGCGGGTGGACCTTGCCGCCTCGGGCTTCCCTCGTTACGGTTCGTCCCAATCGTTTCCCCATGGCTGCTTCCCGTATCGGTATCGCAACGTTTGGTGAGGCGCTCTGGGATGTGCTGCCCAAAGGGATTTTCCTGGGCGGCGCGCCGGTGAACGTGGCGTATCATCTTTCCCGGCACGGCGTGCGTGCCGTTCCGATTCACGGCCGTGGGGGGCGATTTTCTCGGTGAGGAGTTCCTCCGCCGCGTGGAGGGCTGGGGCATTGAGGTGGGCTCGGTGGCACAATTACGGGGCCGGCCCACCGGGACGGTTCGGGCCGTTCTCGATGAGGCGGGCAACGCGAGTTACCGTTTTGCCCGGGACGTTGCGTGGGATCACATTCCGGTCTTGCCCGCCCTGCTGCGCCGCCCTGCGCCGGCGGCGTTGGTGTATGGCACGCTGGCATTGCGCTCCCGGCCCAATCGCCGTGCGCTCGACCTGCTCTTCCGCGCCTGGCCGGCGACCCTGCGGGTTCTCGACCTCAATCTCCGCCCGCCGTTTGACCGCACTCCTGCGATCAGTTTCGCCTTGGAACATGCGCAGTTCGTGAAGCTAAACGACCACGAACTCGCTGCTCTCAGCGGCACCGATGCCCTGGGACGCGGGGATCTCGAGCACGCGACCCGGCGGTTCGCGCTGCGTCACCATCTGTCGCGCGTCTGTGTCTCCGCGGGGCCGCAGGGCGCTGGTCTCCTCTGGCACGGCACCTGGTTTTGGGAGGAAGGCAAACCCGTGAAGGTGGCTGATACGATTGGCGCGGGGGATTCTTTTCTGGCCGGAATCCTCGCAGCCCTGCTGGTGCGACGCGCGTTACCGCAGGCGGCCCTTGCGGCGGCGTGCCGAGTGGGCGAGTTTGTAGCTGCGGCCGATGGTGCCACCCCGCCGTATCGTTGTGGTCACGATGGCAAGCCGCACGCACTCTCCTTATGAAACTCTCCTGGTTTTTCGTCATTCTCCTGCTTCTGCTCGTCTCCCTGTTCAGTGTGCAGAACGCGGAGTTGATCACCGTTCGCTTCATGCTCTGGCAATTCGAGATGTCTGCGGCTCTGGTGATTCAGATCGCCGCCGTGTTTGGCGCGGTGGTGGGGCTGCTCGTCGGTGTCTACTCCGGACGGAAGGCTCGCCAGGCGGAGCGCCCCGCACCCTTTAGCGTGCCTCCGGACGGAGCCCTGCCTTCGGCGCCAACACTCAGGTCGTCACGGGAGCCGTTGGCCAAACCCGCCGGAGACGTCCGGGATTAGGGGATTACGCAACGCAAGCGTAGAGCGTTTGGGAGAGAGCCGGGGGTCTCGGGGGGATCTAATAAGCGTGGGACGAGTCCCTCCTTTTCACCGGCCATCCTTTCCGCCGGGCCGCACGCGTGGAGTTCGCTGCGGGCTGTAGTCTTCAGCAAGGCCGAGCGCTTCTCCTGCGGCGGAATTGCAGCGAGGGGGCCGCAATCCCACTCGTTCAGGTGCCCGCCAGCTCGGTCTTTTTGGCCGCGCGGATCTCGCGCGGGATCCGGATATTGTCGACGATTTCCTGAACATCCATGGGTGGCGCCGGGGTGAACTTCGAAACCACCTGTGAGACGATGAAGTTGAGCGTCATGCCGAGGGCGCCAATGCCTTCGGGTGAGATCCCGAACCACCAGTGGGCGGAATTGTTCTTCTCCGGGCTGACGAACTTGAAGTAGATGATATAGGTCGCCGTGAAAAGGATGCCCACAATCATGCCGGAGATCGCGCCTTCCTTGTTCATTCGTTTTTGGAAGATGCCGAGGAGGATGGCCGGGAAGAAGGA
>JBBQEG010000036.1:0-22654 GCA_038320495.1 Opitutales bacterium
TCACGGGCCAATTTCCGAGACGACGCTCGTGCAGGCCGACATGGGGCGGCAGCTCGCCGCCGGCGCGGGCTTCACGACGCGCGTCAACTTCCCGCAAACCGCGGCCGTCCTCCGGGAGCGGGGCGTGCGATTCGACGCGGCAACGCCGTATCCGGAACTTCACCACGCTCCGCTGTATCCGTTGGTGATCGGCGGCGCGCTGCGGCTTTTGCCGGAGAGCGCGCGCGCATCGCGTTTTGCTTCGGCGCCGGTGCCGCCGGATGGCTTCGGCGCCGATTACTTTCTTCTCGGACTTAATCTCGCGCTGCTCTGGGCCGCTGCCTGGCTCACCTTTACACTCGGGCGCCGCTTGTTTGAGCTGCGAGTCGGCGCGACCGCGGCGCTGGCCCTGCTAGTGTCCGCTTCGATTTGGGAGCATACGGTCACCGTCAACGGCACCCCGCTGCTGATGGTTTTGGCGCTGCTGGCGTTTCACGTCTGGCATCGGGCAGACGCCGCCGTGACGAACGGCGGTCAGGCTCGCCGCGTGAGCGCCTGGCTCGCCGCGCTTGGAGCGGTCTGTGGGTTGATGTTTTTGACGGAGTATTCCGCGGGAGCCCTGGCGATTGTGGCGCTGGGATATGTTGGGTTTCGCCTCGAAGGTTCACGTCGGATGGCAGCCATAGCTGCCGTCGTGGTTGGATTTGGTTTGGTCACGCTGCCGTGGATCGGGCGCAACGTCATCGTGACGGGCCATCCCGTCGGATTAGCGGCGCAGAATGTGGCCTTGAAAGCAGGCGATCCGACGGCAGAGCCGGCGATCTTTCGCGCGACGCTGGCGGTCGAAAAACCAGTGCTCAACCTGAACAAATTGGGCAACAAGACGCTGACCGCGTTGCGGCAGAACCTGAAGGAGCGGCTCTGGTCGGGTGGGGCGATGTGGCTCGCTGCGTTTTTTGTCTCCGGTTGGCTTTACCCCTTTCGGTCTGAAGGCGCGAATCGCATGCGTTGGATTTTCACGGCTGGCTTTGGCGTGTTGCTGGTAGCGCAGTCCGCGCTCAATTCCGGAGAGAGTGAGCGGTTGGTGGCCGTCTGGGCTTCGCCGTTACTGATGATTTTCGGGGCAGGATTCTTTTTCGTGCTGCTTGGAAGTAACGCGCGGCTCAACCCATGGCCAAGGACCGCGACGGCCGTCCTTCTGATCATGCAAGCCCTGCCGCTCGCTCACGATGTCTTCGAACCACGGCGACTTCACTTCCACTATCCGCCCTATTTTCCGGCCCTGTTTCAAGGCATGCGGCAGGACCTCCAGCGCCGTTCCGTCGAAGGGGAGTACGGGCTCATGGCGGATGTGCCGGCCGGGTTGGCGTGGTATGGCCAGACCCGGGCGTGGGCTCAGCCGCCGCGTTTGCGCGACTTTTATGCCATCACCCTGGAGCAACCGATCGGACAACTGCTGCTGACCCCTCGGACGCTCGATCGTCCGTTCTTCTCCGATTTGAATGCCAGTCCGGAGCTGTCGGGGGCGCTGGCGCGAGTCACGAATCGCTTCGGCGAATGGGGTGGCATTTACGCCGGACTGCTCACCGGCACGCTGCCTCCTGAGTTTCCTTTGGGAGCACCGCAGAAGCTGGCGGAAAATCTCTTTGTCCTGCTGAACCCCGCCCTGCCACCCGCGCGGGGAAAGTAATTGCTTCGGTCCGTTGCTTGCCCGTACGGTCCGCTCATCTTTCCGGCCCCTGATGACGTTTTCTTTTCGCTCGCTGCTCCTTGGTGGATTCGTCGCCACTTTGCCCTTACGAGCGGTCTACGCGCCAGTACCTGAACCTGAGCTAGGCAAAGACCTCATCGTGACGGTCAGGGCTGGGTTGTCGCACGATAGCAATGTCTTCGGCAGCGCGACGAATCCGATCGACTCCACGATTTGGACGCTGGCGCCGCGCGCGGCGTATAATGCGTCGCTGACCCAACGGACCTTCTTAAGTGCGGCTTACGGCCTGACGCTGGACCAGTTCAAAAGCCGGCCAGGCGACAAGCTGCTGGATGGCCATGACGCATCCGTCCGACTGGCGCATTCCTTCTCTCCCGTAAGCGGGTTGGACCTCAACAATGCTCTCACGGTGAGTCGTAATCCTGAATCGCTGCTGGCGGGCCAACCGGTGAACACCGACCAGTCGTTCACTCGCAATCAGGTGGACGGCCGCTTCAATTCCCAAGTGCAACGGAAGGTAGGCGTCACGGTGAAAGCACGTTCGCTGTACTACGATTACCACAACGCAGACTTGGGGCGCAGCCTCGACCGCGTGGAAAATCTGTATGGAATCGCCGGAGACCACGCGTTTCTCCCGGAGGTGAAACTGGTGGCAGAGTATCGTTTCCAGGAGGTCTCGTACCGCACCCAAGGTGAACTCAAGGACAAGACGTCGCACTACGTCATGGCTGGCGCAGATTACGCGGTGGCGAAGACGATGTCGGTGAGCGGTCGATTCGGGGCCGAATGGCGCAAACGTGCGGGCGAAACGGATACAACCGCTCCGTATGCCGAGATCTCCGGCAAGTACGACTATACGCGGCGATCCTTTGTCGCGGCCGGGTACACTTATACGATTGAGGAGACGTCCGACACGCTGCGTTTCAACGACAGCCGGCTGCATCGTTTCTTCACCAACGTTCAGCATGCGGTCAGCGCGCTGACCGTCGCTTCGGCGTCGGTCACGTTTGAGCCCGCGCGCCTGCAGGGGCGTCGGGGGCAGGCTGACATTACCGAGGATTCCTGGCGCTTGGGCGCGGCGTTTAGTTATCTACCGACGAGAAATTGGACCGTGTCGGCGCATGTTGATTATGACCGGGTTCGCTCGGATGACCCTTTCCGCAAGCTGCGTCGCGAGCGGGTGGGCCTGAGTGCGGCCTTCACGTTTTGATCGCGCCCCGCGTCCCTTTGTCCATGGCCTCCCCTCACGTCAGCCGGGAACAAGCGTCTTTGGCCGATTTCCTGCAAATCCTCCGGCAGCGCAAGGCGCTCATCTTTTTGATTCTGGCTTTAGTGGTGATTACGACGCTGACGGTCACGGCCTTTTTGCCGCGCTGGTATTTGGCCACGACCAAGGTTCGGGTCGAAAAGCCGGAGGGCGAGGTGAAGCTTTTCCAGGCGCAGAGCAGCAATAACTACGACCCGTATTTCCTGCAGGACCAGTTCAGGATCATGCAATCCGAGAAGATCCTTTACCCTGTGATCGAGCGCCTCTCGCTCGGCGCGAAGCTGGCCCCCGATCTGGGTGCCACCACCGCCTTGCCCCCCGCGCTGACGTATCGATTTATCTTGGACAAGATGCTGCGCATCGAGTCGCAGCGGAGTTCCTCCCTGATCGAGATCAACGTCTTCGCGCAGGACCCGCAGCTCGCGGCCGATATTGCAAACGAGATTGCCCGCACTTACTCCGCCGACCGGATCGACCTGGCGACCTCGGATCAGCGGGAAGGACTCGCCCATCTTCGGCAGGAACTGGTGGCTCAGGAAGGCGTCGTCACACGCCAGCGCGACGCACTCGAGCAACTGCGCAAGGATCTCAATATTTCCGGGGTCGATCTCAACGCGCGTTACTCCGACATGGAGATCGAGACTTTGCGGCAAATGCAAAACACGCTGATCGCGCTCAGCGTCGACGCGATCGGTCGCAAGACACGGTGGGAGCGTTTCCGTTCGATTCCAACCGAGGATCGCATGGGCCTCGTGAATTCCGAGCTCATCCCGGACCAGAATATCCAGAATCTGTTGCAGGCGTATCTGGTCGCGGATCAAAAAGTGACTCAGCTCAAGCCGCGTCTCGGCGAGGCGCATCCGGATCTGATCTCGGCCGTGGATGGGCGCGCGAAAATCAAAGAGCAGCTCGAGGCGCTGTTGCGCGGGTATGAGAGCGCGTTGGAGATTGCCTACAAGGAATCCGATGCGCGGGTGGCCGAGCTGAAGCGCCAGCTCGCACAGGCGAAAGTGGACCAGATCCTCTCGGCGCGCGATCGCATGCGTCCCTTCGAGGAGTCTGCGCAGAAGCTCGATGATGAAACGCGCCTGCTGACGACATTGAAACTTACCCTCCGGCAGCGAGAGATCGATTTTCAGGTGCCGAAGAAGACGATTGAAATTCTCAATACGGCCGAGCCAGCGCGGCTGCCCTCGCGGCCGAGTTGGGTGTTGAATACCGCGTTCGCGTTTCTCTTTGGCAGTATTTTTGCCGTCGGGGTCGGGGTGCTGCTCGAGTATTTCGATACGAGCTTCCGCACCGTCGGTGACGTCGAGACGCGGCTCCGGCTCCCGGTTCTGGGAGTGATGCCGTTGACGCGTCAAGTCGACGGGGGTCTGCCCGACGCTACTCCGGCCGAGCTCGAGCCGTTTCGGGTCTTACAGACGAATATCAATCTCACGCTGGCGCCCGGCAAACCACACGCATTCGTGCTGTTTTCCGCGGGGCCAGGCGAAGGCAAGTCGACAACCCTACACCAACTCGCGCGTCTCATGGGAGCGAGTGGCGAACGGGTCATGTTGATCGATTCCGACGTGCGCCGGCCGACGCAGCACCGCCTCGCGGGCCGGAGTAAGGAGCCGGGTTTAAGTGATTTGCTGGTCGGACAAAAATCGCTCGACGACGTGGTGCAGAAATCGATTTCGCCGGGTCTTGATTTTATCCCGAGCGGAGGCGTGCCCGGTTTTGCATTGAGTCTGATTTACGGAAATCGTCTGCGGGAGATCATCGCGGAGTTGAAGGGTCGATACGACAAAATCCTTTTCGACTCTCCGCCGGTCATCGGGGTGAGTGACGCCAGCGTGCTCGTCAGCGTGGTTGATGCGGGGGTGCTGCTAATCCAGCACCGACGCAATCCACAGAGCATGGTGCTGCGGGCGCAGCAGATCGTGGAAAGCCTCAAGACGCCTCTGATCGGGGTGGTGTTAAACCAAGTCCCGGCGAACGCCGGGGGCGATTACGGGTATTACACCAATAATTACGCTTACTACAGCGAACCGGCGTCGAACAAAGCGCGGGCTGGAGCGAAGACGGCCGCGGACCACGCGGCTGAATCGCGGGCCTCGGATCGTGGGGGTTCACCGCAGGATCGTGCTGCTTCGCAGAAAGACCGGCTCACGCTTGGCGAGTAGGACGGCGGCTGTAAGGAGCCTTTTCTTTCTCGCAGGAAGCTATTGCGCGTGACCAGCAGTTCGCCCATTCCGACACGGATGAAATTTCTCCAACTCAACTTTATTCCTGCAAGCGCGGACGTAGCACTATTGATCGTTCGAATCTGGTTTGGTCTATCGCTGCTCTCGCTGCACGGATGGGGCAAATTGGTTAACTTCGCGGATCGCTCGGGGAAGTTCGCGGATCCCTTGGGCGTCGGCAGTACGGCCAGTCTGTCGCTGGTCGTTCTAGCGGAGGTCTTCTGCGCCGGGTTTATTGTGTTGGGACTTTTCACGCGACTCTCCGCGCTAATCGCAGGTATTGCGATGTTCACGGCATTCTGGGTCGCCCACGCGGGAAAACTCGTGGGGCCCGGCAACGGTGAACTCGCGTTTCTGTTTTTGGGTGCGTGCGTAGCCTTGTTTCTCGGCGGCGCAGGGCGCTTCTCCGCCGATGCCCGTCTGGGCGGCAAACGCTGAGGCAAGAGCGGAAAATTGGGAAATCGGGAAAGGGGAAATCGGAAAACTCCGAAGGCCTCTGGACAGGCCATGAGCGAGCTCGGGCCCCACGGGAGCACTTTGACGGGCGGGAAAACCGCGAGGTTCACTGCGGCGTGGCAGCGGAACGCGTGTCGCCGGGAGGACGCTGGCGAGTCGGTGGGACATTGGTGAGCGCGTCGCCGAGATCCGCGCGGGCTTTGCTCACCACCTCCTGAAGGCGGGCCACGATGGCGGGATTCGCCTCTGCGAGGTTCTTCGTTTCGCCCGGATCGGCTTTGAGGTTATAGAGTGCGAGACCCGTTTCCTCGACCCGGTAACCGTGCCGGCTCGCAATGCCGCGGATGCCAGAGACGGTGTGGGAAAGCGGTTTCATGTTGGCCCAATTGGACGGCTTGCCATCGCGACCGGGTTCCGCGGCCACGACCAGATACTCGTGAGGCACATGGAGCTTCCAGTCACCCTGTCGCACCGCATGAAGTTCGTTGCCAGAGTAGTACCAGAACTCCTCGCGCCCCCGGGCGCCGCTTTCGCCCAGGAGCAAGGGGCGGACGTCGATACCATCAATCGGGTGCGCGGGCAGCGTCGCACCAATCATCTGGGCAAAACTCACGTAGAAATCCATCGTGGTGAACAGCGCGTCGCTCACCCGCTTTGCCGGGACGCGGCCAGGCCAACGCACCAGGCACGGCACACGCACGCCGCCCTCATAGGTCGTGAGTTTGCCTTCGCGCAACGGCCGGGCCGAACCGGCGTGGTCACCATAGGAAAGGAACGGACCATTATCGGACGTAAAGACCACCAGGGTGCGTTCGTCGAGGCCGAGGCGTCGCAGCGTCGCCATGATTTCTCCGACACCCCAGTCGAGCTCCTCGACGACATCACCGTAGAGCCCGCCCTTACTTTTGCCTTTGAATTTCTCCGACACGAAAATCGGCACGTGCGGCATAATGTGCGGCAGATAAAGGAAGAACGGCTGCTCGCGATTTCGCTCGATGAAGGACACCGCGCGCTCGGTGATGCGCCGGGTGAACTGGGACTGATCGGGATCCAGTTCGACAATCTTTTCGTTTTCGTAGAGCGGGAGCGCCGGAATGCCGCGAGTCACGGGATGCAGCGGGCCATTGTCGTTGGAATACGGGATCCCCATCCATTCATCGAACCCGCGGTTAGTCGGCAGAAAAGGCGGCTGATGTCCGAGATGCCATTTGCCAAACATGCCCGTCGCGTAGCCGCGCGATTTGAAGAGCTCACTGAGGAGCCGCTCATTCGCGTGGAGCCCGGTCTGGCTGAGATGATTCAGGGCGCCACTCATGCTGACGCGGTTCGGATAACTGCCGGTCATCAGCGCGGCGCGCGAGGCGGTGCAGACCGATTGGGCGACGTAGAAGCTGGTGAACTTTGTGCCCTCGGACGCGATCCGATCGATGTTGGGCGTCTTGATGTCGGTCGCGCCAAAGCAGCTTAAATCTCCGTAGCCCAGATCATCTGCGAAGATGAAAATGACATTCGGCGGTCGCGCCGAGGCGGGTTGAGCCAACACGACCGTCAGGGGCTGGCCGACAAGCAGCGCACCGGCGAACAGCAGGCTGAAACTGCGGCGTGAGAGCGACGAGAGTGAGAAAACAAGGAGGGGCATGGAGATGGAGAGAGATGGAACGGTCTTACTTCAAAATCAGGGATTGGATCGGACCTGCGATCCGGCGGCAGGTGCCGCGTCCAGAGAGACGCCTCCGATGTAGACTTCGGAGACTTTCAACTTACGGGAAAGGAGGACTACGTCGGCGCGTTTTCCGGCTTCGAGACTACCGATGTCATGATCGAACCCGACGCGTTCGGCGGGCGTGAGGCTGCCCATACGGACCGAGTCGACCACGCCCGCGGTGGTGAGGTCGTGCATGTTTTTAACCATCGTATCCATGCCCATGACGGAGCTGGCGAGGCCTCCGCCTTCCTGGAAACCCACGCGGCCGTCGCTCTCGAACCACTCGCCGTCTTCCTGCGGTCCGAATCGATACTGACCTGGTGGCTGGTCGAGCGCGCGGTTCGCATCGGTCACGAGGCACAGCCGTTTCACGCCTTTCATGCGGTAAGCAAACTCGAGCAATTCCGGAGCGAGATGACACGCGTCCGCGATGACCTCGGTACTCATTTCCGGATACATCAGAACGAACTGTTCCATGCTGCCTTGCGACGGTGTGCCGAGCCGCGTGCGAATACTCGGCACGGAACTCATGGCGCACCAGAAGTGATCCACGTGGCGCATGCCGGCGGCGTAGGCGAGAGCCATCTCGTTCCAGGTGGCGTTGGAGTGTCCGCAGGTCACGAGGCAGCCTCGTTCCGCGGCTTCCCGGTAAAACGCTTCGGCTCCCGGCAGCTCTGCCGCGCACGTGGCCACACGAATGATCCCGCGGGCAAAATGCTCCTGGTACTCAGAGGGATTGGGATCCCGCCGCCCGCCTTGGAGATGGCAGCCGACCTTGTCCTCCGCAAAGTAGGGACCATAAAAATGCACGCCACCGATCCGGGCGCCGTTTGCCGGCGCCTCCTGCTGGATGGTCTGGCAGGCGGAGATCATCGCACTGATTTGTTCGCGGGAGCCGGTCGTGGTGGTGGGAAAAATCGTGGTCGTGCCGTGCCGGGCGTGCGCCTGGATCGCGGTCCGCACCGCGTCGGCGGTACCGTCCATGAAGTCGGCCCCCGCTCCGCCGTGCACGTGGATGTCGACGTAACCGGGCGCGATGTATCCATCGTTTGCTGACACGACCGTGACATCGTCCGGCAGCGCGATCGTGTCGCGCGGACCGACGGCGATGATGCGATCGCCGCGGCAGAGCACGATCCCGTCGGAGAGCAGGCGATCGGGGAGAATGATAGTGCCGGAGAAGGCGACCGGGGATGCAGCCTTGAGCATGAGGGAACGTTCGGGAGGGAAACGCCCGTTGGCGAGCGGTTTTCGCCGGGGTTAGGGCTCGGGCGGTGACGCAGACCTTCCTGTCTGCGATTGTGTGCGATCGGAGCGCGGAAGTGAGAAGTGATACAGACATTCCTGTCTGTCTGCCTTTGCCTTCCCGCCTGTCGATGCCTCGCAAAGTCGGAGACAGACAGGAATGTCTGTTTCACTTTCGGCGACAGACAGGAATGCCGGTTTCATTTTTCAGCGACAGACAGGAATGTCTGTTTCACCTTTTCGGACGGGGAATCCTACTTTGACAGCATCGCGGGAATGCGCGGAAATTCTTCTTCCATGTCCCACGTTCGAGTCCGTTTCGCTCCGAGTCCCACCGGGTTTTTCCATATTGGCAGCGCGCGCACCGCGTTGTTCAACTGGCTGTATGCGCGCCACACGGGCGGCACGTTTATCCTACGCATCGAAGACACGGACAAGGAGCGCAACAGCGAGGTTTTCCTGCAGGTGATCTATGAGAGCCTGAGCTGGCTTGGGCTCAATTGGGACGAAGGCCCGAAGGTCGGCAGCAACGGTGGCGGCGACTTTGGTCCGTATCGGCAGAGTGAGCGCGGCGAGATCTACCGGCGTCATGTAGAGCAGCTGATGCAGGCCGGGCGCGCCTACGAAAAAGACGGCGCGATCTGGTTCAAACTGCTCGGTGAGCGTTACGAGACCTTTGACGATCATCGCAAGAAGACCGTGAGCAAGGTCAAGGTGCCGCCGGTGGTGATTGAAGACCAGATCCGCGGGCGGGTGGAACGTCTGGAGGACGAGGATTTTGTCATCGTCCGCTCCGACGGTAATCCCGTGTTTCACCTCGTGAACGTGGTCGACGACATCACGATGAACGTCACGCACATCATTCGGGGTGAAGATCACCTTTCGAATACCAGCAAGCACGTGCACCTGTTTGAAGGCTTTGGCGTGAAGCCGCCGGCGTTCGCGCATATTCCGCTGATTTTGAAACAGAATGGACCGGGCAAGATGTCGAAGCGCGATCAGGGCGCACTGATTGAGGAGTATCAGCAACGTGGGTACCTGCCGGAGGCGCTGGTTAACTTTCTTTGCCTGCTGGGTTGGAACCCGGGCGACGACCGGGAGAAGATGCCAATCGCGGACGTGATCCGGCTGTTCGATTTGCCCGGCGTGAACCAAAGCAATGCGCGTTTCGACGACAAGAAACTCGCGCACATGAACATGGCTTACCTGCTGGAGTTATCCGGGGAGACGTTCGTGACCCGGGCGCGCGAATACTTTCAGCGGCAGCCCGCGACGCCGGTCACGACGGCGGCGCTCGCGGCCGATGAGGCGTATTTCTCCGAGGTCATGTTGCTCGCGCAGCCGAAGGTGAAAGGCATCGAGGAGTTGCCGGCGTACAGCGTGTATTTCTTCACGGAGGAGTATCCGATCGATCCCAAGGTGCGGGATAAATTGATGTCCAAAGGCGATCCGAAGGCGCGACTGCGCGAACTACTGGAGGCACTCCGCGCGCCGGAGGCCGACCTCACGAGCGATGCGGCGATCGAGGCTTTGATGAAGAGCCTGGCGGAAAAGAACGCAGTGGGATTTGGCGACTATCAGGCGGTGACGCGGCTCGCCTTATCGGGCACGAATGCCGGGCCCAGCATCACGGCGATGATTCGCGTGCTCGGCCGCGAGCGCGTGCTGGTGCGGATCGAGTGGTTCCTGGCGTAGCCGGAGGTGGCGCAGACATTCCTGTCTGCGGTTCGTGTGGCGAAAGAGGAGGTTCGGACCTATGGTCCGGACTGGGCGGAACAGGCAGGAATGCCTGTATCACTTTACTGATTACAGCACCGCCTGGATGCGGGCGAGGAGCGCGGGGTAGTCGTTCAACGCCGGAAACTGCGGGAACTGTTGGACGACGTTTTCCGGCGCGTGGAACAGGAAACCATGATCAGCCTGGCCGAGCATGGAGGTGTCGTTGAACGAATCACCAGCCGCGATGACGCTATAGTTGACGGACTGCAGCGCGGCGACGGAGTGTTTTTTCTGGTCAGGCATTCGCAGTTGATAGCCGATGACCCGGTCGTTTTCCACCACGAGGCGGTGGCAGAACAGCGTGGGCCAACCCATTTGCTGCATGAACGGTTGCGCGAACTGTTCAAAGGTGTCCGAGAGGATGATGACCTGCGTGCGTTGCCGCAGCTCGGTGAGAAATTCCAGGGCGCCCGGGAGCAGCGGGAGCGTGGCGATGACCTCCTGGATCTTTGACAACGTGATGCCGTGACGGTCCAAGAGGTCGATCCGGTACTGCATCAGCGTGTCGTAATCGGGTTCGTCACGCGTGGTGCGGCGCAATTCGGGAATCTCCGTGCGTTCCGCGACGGCGATCCAAACTTCGGGGGTGAGTACCCCTTCCATGTCCAAGGTGACGATGCTTTGCTTCACAAGTGGCACGAGTGAACCAGAGTCCGCGGGAAGGAAGCAAGCGTCGGCGCGTGGGGCATGCGACCGGAGCTTTTTGTGGTGTGGGGAGTCTTCGGATACAAACAGGGGACAGACAGGAATGTCTGTTTCACCCTACTCGAACTGTTTTCGGAAGGCGGCGAACTGCGTTTTCAAGTCTTCGAGTTCGCGGCGAAGATCGGCGGTTTCCTGTTCGAGTTTGGCGAAACGCTCGTTCTCGGCGCGGACTACGGCCGTGGCTGCTTCGACCGGGATGGCTCGGGCGGGCGCGGCGTGTTCCACGGCGCCGGAGAGAAGTTGGCCGAAGCGGAATTCCTTGGTGCCGGGAGCGCGGGGGAGTTTCGCCACGAGGGGCTGGGGCTCGCGGGCGGCGAGGGCGTTCAGCGAATCTTCGACCTCGGGCAGCGTATCGAATCCGAACAAGCGTTCGGTGCGGGTCCGTAGTTCGGCGAGCGTCTGCGGGCCGCGAAGCATCAAGACGCAGAGGAGCGCGACTTCCGCCGGTGTGAGCAGTAGCGCGTCGGTGAGCGTGTGCTTGTATTTGGCGACGCGGTTTTCAGCGCCGGAGAACAGGGTCGCGAGACGCTTGTCCCGCAGCCCGTCCAGGGCGCGGACCACGGTGGCTTCATCCAGCGCCAGCACGGGCTCGCGATTGGTGAGCTGGTTGCACGCGTTGACGAGCGCGTTGAGCGAAAGCGGATAGTAGTCCGGCGTGGTGATCTGCTTCTCGATCAAGGAACCAAGGACGCGGACTTCGTGGGCGTTAAGCGTGGGGAGTGGATCGTCCATGGCGGAGAGAGGAATTGGCCGGAGCCGGGGGAGCGGAGAGCCGAAACGGGAAGCGAGACTCGGCGGTGCAAAGAGGAATCGGGCCGAACCAACCGATCGGTCGGATCAGGCTGATTCGCCGAGCCTCGCCGCGTTCGCCGCGGTGTGAGCGATGAGTTTACTTCTTCGCCCACGTGTCGCGCAGGGTGATCGTGCGATTGAAGACCGGTCGCGTTGGCGTGCTGTCCTTCGCGTCGAGCGTGAAATAGCCCAGACGTTCGAATTGGAAACGCTCGTCAGCTATGGCTCCGGCCAGGGAAAACTCCAGTTTCGCGGTTACGATCTCGAGCGAGTTCGGGTTGATATGCGGGTTAATGTCCGCTTCGGCGCCGGGTTCTGGAACGGTGAAGAGGCGATCGTAGAGTCGGACTTCGGCGTCGATACCCGTGGCGGCACTGACCCAGTGGATCGTGCCTTTGACTTTCTTGTCGGAGTTGGGTCCTCCGCTGCGGGTGGACAGGTCGGCCGTGCAACGGAGTTCGCTGATCGTACCATCGGGCGCCTTCACGACTTCATCGCATTTGATAATGCAGGCGTATTTCAGGCGCACCTCGCCACCTGGTTTTAGGCGGAAGTATTTCGGCGGCGGGATCTCCGCAAAATCCTCACTCTCGATATAGACTTCGCGGGCGAGGATGATCGTGCGCGTGGTGGGGTTCTCATCCTGCGGATTATTGGTTGCATCGCATTCGATGGTCTCGCCCTCGGGAATGTTGGTGAGGACAATCCTGACTGGGCGCAGGACGGCGAAGCGACGCAGCGCGATCGCATTCAGGTCTTCGCGAATGCAGTGCTCGAGGACCGCAAAGTCGGTGAGGCTGTCGAACTTCGTGACGCCGACGGTGTGGGACAACTTGCGGAGAGCGGAGGCGGGAATGCCCCGGCGGCGGGCACCCGCGATAGTAGGGAGCCGCGGATCATCCCATCCGTTGACCACTTTATCCTGCACGAGCTGGATGAGCCGGCGTTTGCTGGAAATGATATAGCTGAGATTGAGTTTCGCGAACTCATATTGGTGGGGAAGGGGGCGTGGAAGCTTGAGGCTCTCGAGAATCCAATCATAAAGGGGTCGGTGGACCTCGAATTCGAGTGTGCAGACGCTATGCGTAATGCCTTCGAGATAGTCGCTCAGGCAATGGGCGAAATCATACAGGGGATAGATGCACCACTTGTCGCCGGCGTGGTGATGCGGCACGTGGCGGATGCGATAAAGCAAGGGGTCGCGCAGCCAGATGTTGGGCGCGGCCATGTCGATTTTGGCGCGGAGACTGCGGGCGCCATTCGGAAACTCGCCCGCGCGCATGCGGGCAAACAGATCGAGATTTTCGGCGACGCTGCGCGTGCGCCACGGGCTGTCTTTGCCCGGTCGGTCCGGTGAGCCGCGATAGGCATCGGTGTCCTCGGGACTGAGATCATCGACGTAGGCTTTGCCGCGTTTGATAAGCTCGATGGCGTAGTTGTAAATCTGCTCGAAGTAGTCGCTCGTGAAAAACGGCTCGGCCTCCGGGGCGTCGGCCGGCAGGGGCGCCTGATAGAAGTCGGATTTGCCCGCGATCTCTTGGAGAGTGGGCGTCGCACCCTTGGCTTTGAACGCGAGGCAATGATCCGCCCAGCCGGCGATCAACCACTTCACATCGGTGATGATGGCGTTGACGTACTCGGCGTCTTCTTTGACGGGATTCGTATCGTCGAAGCGCAGGTTGCACTGCCCGTTGTTTTCCCGGGCGATGCCGAAGTTGAGGAAAATGGACTTCGAATGGCCGATGTGGAGATAACCGTTGGGTTCGGGCGGAAACCGGGTGACGATTTTCGGGTAGCGGTTTTCCGCGACATGCTGTTCGACGATATCGCGGATGAAATCGCTCGGGGCTGCTGGGACGGCGCTGCTCTCGGAATGCTCGACGGACATAAGTTGGAAACGGTGCAAACAGCTCGGGTACGAGGCAACGCCGATTGTAGCACGACGCTGTTTTGCAGGAAGGGGAGGGGTGCAGTCCGACCCTGAGTTCGACCAGATGACCAACGCGGCCTTGAACAATGTTGCAGTGGACCATCATGTCCCGCTGAGCGAAATTCCGCCTCTGCTTGATCGCTTGGTGCGCGAATCTGTTGAACTCCAATCGGTACCGGACGTTCCAGAGGTTATCCACGTCAACGATGGAGGAGCCAAAATGAAACCGATGGAGTTCGCCATGGACGATGTGGGGCGGCGCTCGGTCTTCAGTTGTCCGGGGTGCAATGGTGCGCTCTGGGAGTTGGAATAAGGCCGGCAATTTGAGTATCGCTGTCATGTGGGTCATGCGTATTCCTCCAATGCTCTGCGGGATGCTCAATCCTCCGCGCTGGAGCGATCTCTTTGGAGCGCGTTGCGGGCCTTAGAAACGGGGAATATTATTCCCGTGCGGATTTTCGGGACGGACATCAGCGATACGGCGATTGGCGCCGGCCGGGCCGGTCGCTACTCGATTGCCGAGGTGAGTGGCGTAAGTTCGGAACGGCTAGGGCGTTTCTTCTTCAAGACCGAGGATGGCTATATGGTGCAGAAGCCGATCCGGGATATGTGTGTATTCGCGCAGCAGAATGTGATCGGGGACTCGCCATTTTCCCGTTTGGATCTGATCAGCTGCCGTAATTTGATGATCTATCTGAGACCGCGGCTCCAACGGAAGCTCATTCCCGTTTTCCATTACTCGCTGGTTCGGACCGGGTATTTGTTCCTCGGAAGCTCTGAAAGTATCGGAGCGCACGCGGAGTTGTTTCGCCTCGTGGATCGTCGGTTTCGGATTTACTCCCGGAAATCCAGCCCGCGCCGCACCAATCTGGACTTTCCCGTGAACATCAGGCGGCCAGTGCGCCCTTCCAAACCGCTAACCACCTCCCATGGTCGACGACCGCGAGGAACCTTCTGACATTATTCGCGAGGCAGATCGCATTGTACTTACCCGGCAGGGACCGGTGGGAGTACTGGTGAACGACGACTTGGAGATACTCCAGTTTCGCGGGGATGTGTCTCCTTATCTCGCGCCCGTGTCGGGCCGGGCCAGCCTCAACGTGCTGCGGATGGCACGGGAAAGTCTGACCTCTGATGTCGAGGCGGCACTCCGGGAAGCAAGGGAGCAGAACATCCGGATCCAGCGGTCCGGGGTGAGGATGATGCGGGACGAAGAGACGCGCTTGGTGGACATCGACGTGACCCCGATCGACTCCGGGCGTTCGCGGGAACGATTTTATCTGGTGCTCTTTTCGCCGTCGACTGGCCCCGCCCCGGCGCCGCCGCCAGCCGATCCCGCCACGGCCTCGGCCGCACAAATCGAGCATCTCCGCCAGGATCTTCGGTCGACCCGTGGTACCTTGCAGTCCATAATAGAGCGCCATGAAGTGACCAATCAGGAGCTTCGCGCGGCCAACGAGGAAGTTCAGTCGAGCAACGAGGAGTTGCAAAGCACGAACGAGGAACCGGAAACGGCAAAAGAAGAGCTGCAATCAACCAACGAAGAACTGACGACGGTCAATGAAGAGCCGCACGGCCGGCAGCTCGAGCTGATACAGGTTAACAATGACCTGCAGAATCTGATCACTAGTGTCCATTTGTCCATCATCATCCTCGGGCAGGATCTCCGGATCCGGCGGTTTACGCCGATGGCGCAAAAGGTTCTCAATGTGGTCCCGACCGACATCGGCCGGCCCTTGAGCGATATCAACATAAAGTTGGCTGTGTCCGATTTGCCCCAGCTGATCGTGGACGTAATGGAGTCGCTCACGGTGCGTGAGCTGGATGTACAGGACGCCCGAGGATCGTGGCATTCATTACGGCTTCGCCCCTATAAGTCAGCGGAGAACAAGATCGAGGGCGTCGTGTTGACCTTGATTGATATCGACGCGAACGACGCGTTTTATGCGTTGTTTGACCTCTCGCGCGAACAGGCGGAGAATCGTTCTTTTTTCGACGTGGTGCACGGACCCGATGGGTTGAACGATTTTCGCAAGGTATTGTTGGTGCTTCTACCTAGTCGGGGAAGTTTGACCACGGAACGGGTTTACATAGATTTACCGACGCTAGGGTCGACTGAATTCCTGTTCGCGCCCTATATCGAGTGGAATAAAGACTTATCCCTTGTATCTGATCACCTTTTCACGAATTTGAAAGACGCCAATCCCGATTCCTTCTATGATAAGGACCTAACCTCGCTCACAAAGGAGGAGCTGGTTGATAATCTCCGGGAACTCCAGTGTCGGGCTCCCGATGCTAGCTCTGCGGCGATCGACCGTCTTCAGCAAACGGTGCAGCAATTGGAGGTACACCGGGTTCAGCTCGAGATGCAGAATCGGGCGCTGCGCGAGACACAGCAGGAACTAGAGCATTCGGCGCGGCGCTACTCCGACCTGTTTGATCACCTCCCCACCGGCTACCTGATAGTGTCGATTCAGGGCCAGACTATAGGGGCGAACCCGGCCGCCATGGAACTGCTCGACCAGTCGAAGGGTGAGGTGGTGGGCAAGTTTTTCCGGCGGTTTTTAGACGCATATGATGCCGGGCGGTTCGCCGCGCATCTCGAGGGCTGCGCCGCATCGGGCCGACAATCGATCTTGGAGCTGACGCTTCGCCGGAGTAACGGCTCGAATGTCGCCGTGCAGCTTTCCAGTCGGTTTGCGCCGTCTTTGCCAGGCGTGGAGCGTCATATCCATATTGCGGTGGCGGACGTCTCGCAGTTGAAGCGCACGCAGCGGATGTTGGAGGAGATCAATCGGGAGCAGGAAACGTTCAATTATTCCATCTCGCATGATTTGCGCTCTCCGCTCGTCACCATCAGTAATTATGCGCGGATTGTGTTAAGCGATCATCATGAGGCGCTGGATGAAGAGGGCGCCGGCATGCTGCATCGGATCGAAAACGCCGCGATGCGCATGGAGGAAACGCTGAGGCATCTCTTGGAATATAGCATGCTGGCCCGGGAGGAGCTTGTAATGCAGGCACTCGATTTGAATGAGGTCCTCAGCGATGTCCTGGTCGAACACCGGGGGATGATTCAGCAAGTGCGCGCGGACGTGATTGTTTCTCCTTCCCTACCGCCGGTGCGCGGGTCCCGCGTTATTCTAGGACAGGTCCTCGCCAATTTGTTAACCAACGCGCTCAAATATACGCAGCCGGGCGTCGCTCCCCGCGTCGAAATTGGCGCGAAGGAATCTGCGAACGGGGTGGTCATTCACGTGCGCGATCATGGCATCGGGATCGAAGAAAAGTTCCACGCCCGCATCTTCGAAATCTTCGAGCGCCTTCACGGGTACACGAAGTATCCTGGAAGTGGAGTTGGCCTCGCGATCGCCCGTCGCGCGGTTGAGCGGATGAATGGTCGCATCTGGCTCGAATCTACGCCTGGCTTAGGTAGCACGTTTTATATCGAACTCGTCCGCGGGTGACCGGAAAAGTGAATCCGGTTGGCTACGCTGGGTGCGGTTCTGCCCCACGAGGGGCTGGAACCGGCTTCCTTCGATCGCCTCTCGCCTCCGATGTCCGGCGAGCGAGGCATAACTGGAGGATCAGCCGGGTCGGCCGACATCGGTTGATTTTTCAATCTCCGAGTCAGAGTCAGAATGGTGCGGGATATATGACGGTAACACTTTCATCAAGGCGACGAGATCGGCAAAACGGACGGGCTTTTGGAAGAAGCCTTCTGCGCCCGCCATGTGAACGAGAATTCGATCCCGATTGTAGCCGGACGCGGTCAGGAAGAGCACCGCCACATTCATCATCCCGGGCCGTTCGTGGAACGTTCGCATGAACTCCAGACCATTCATGTCGGGCATTTTCAAATCCGTGAGAACCAGATTCGGGTACGGGAGCCGCATCGCTTCGCGCGCGTCGAGTTGAACCAGCGCTTCGGCGCCGCTTTCCGCCGTCATGATGCGCAAGCCACCGGCCCGCGTGGCGGCTTGTCTCACTAAAGCAAGTTGGTCAGGGTCGTCATCGATCACGAGTACCAGCGGAACGTCTCCAGAATTCATCGGCGGCTGAAGGTAGCTGCGTCTATCTTCCGGTGCCATCAGGTGGCGGACGGGCAGGTCGCTGGAGTATTGCCCACCCAAGCTGAGTTCCTTTTCCCGATAGCTTGCCCGTCGGGAACTGAGTTTCCGAAGCTCAATTGATCTCTGCAACCCGGGCTTGACGGAGCCGCACACTGATTCATTGATGACCGAAGCTCCCTTGCGGGTGTAGCACAATGGATAGTGTAGCGGTCTCCGAAGCCGTTGATCCGAGTTCGAGTCTCGGCATCCGCACCAGTCGCGCTGTTCGCGACGTCTAGTTTTTGTGGGGCTCGGGCTTGGCGCTGTGACCAAGTCGGCTCAGCCCAATCACGGCGATCATGCCGAGGACCAACATGGCCACCGCGAGCGGGACTTGGGATCCGTCGGGTGGGACTATGTTCGTCTGCAGGAGTGGCACCTCGACGCCCTTGCTGTTCATCCGCCATGTCAGGGTCTCTTTCCAGGGCCAGACTGTCCGGAGTGCTCCCGCCATGATGCCAGTCAGCGCAATCAAAGTGGTGCGCGTGTACGTTCGCAATAGCCAGCTAACGACGCGAACGAAGGACAGAATCCCGACGACGATCCCGCCGATGAAGATTGCCAGCGTGCCAAAATCCCGCGTGCTGACCGCTTCCAGCACGAGATGGTACTTGCCCATGATGACCAGTAAGTAGGACCCAGAGATTCCAGGCAGAATCATGGCGCAAATGGCGATCGCTCCTGAAAGGAAGAGAAACCATTTGGTGGGCGGGGTCTGCAGCGATTCGAGCCCGACGAGCCAGTAAGTCGCCAAGGCCGCGACGACGAAGGCGATAAAATCAGTCGCACGCCAACGCCAGGTTTCGCGGGCGAGGAGAACGATTGATCCAAGGACGAGTCCGAAAAAGAAGGACCAAAGTTCGATCGGATGGGTAACGAAAAGTCCGGATAGGATCTTCGACAGGCTGAAAATCGCGATGACCAATCCACTGCCCAAGGAGAGAAAGAACCAGAAGGGAATTTTCGCCCCGAGCCCCCGCCAGTCGAACCGGAGGGCGAGTCGCAGCGCCGCCAGGTCGAAGCTCTTGATCCCGTTGAGCAGCCGCTCGTAGATGCCACAGATGAAGGCAATCGTTCCCCCTGAGACGCCGGGAACGAGGTCAGCTGCGCCCATGAGGAAACCAACGAACGCAATGCGGAGATGATAGAGGAAGCCCATAACTCCGCCGAAAAAGGCGGGACGAAGGCTGCGCGTCGAGCTTTCTGGCTTCGACCCTAGCGTCTTACCGTATTCACCTGCGTGCTGCCATGAGGTCACCAGCCACGAGTATTCCATCGGCAGCGGCCTATCTGGATTTCACGGCAAAAAAAAGCAGGCAGCGAAAAGCTGCCTGCGAAAAGAGAACGATGGAAAGGGGAGAACTCAGATGTCCGGCTTGGTCTTGCGGAGACCCTGAACGCGGTCGCCGACTTTCCATTGGCCACGTTTGCGGAGTAGCTCGACGCGCTCGAAGCGCTTCAAGACGTTACGTTTAACAACCAGACCGGAGATGCCCTGGAGGCTTTTGTGCTGTGACATGGCTTTTGAAAGTGGAGATTGCGACTCGTTAAAGGGGCAAGGTGCTAGAGTTCGCTTTCGCCCATGACAAGTATTTTTCTGAAACATGCTCCGCCCGGACGAAAATCCATTCGGGCACATCGGAGGGATGGGCGTTCAAAATGTGCCGTTCCAAGGCTTTCGCCGTCCGCGGGAGAAACTTGAAACACAGGCGAAACTCCTCTGCTCGCTCGATTTTTCCCTGCCAGCGATAATGCGAGACGATCGGACCCTCGACTTGCACACAGGCCGCCAAGCCGTGAGTGATCGCCTCGCCCGCGAGGCGGTCAGCATCGGCGCGTTGGGAAACGGTGGTCCATCCAAGCAGCATGGCCCACCGTTCCTCGTGGATGCGGGTGGCGCAAGGTGTGAATTCACCCTTGACGTCATTCCGCCCGGTGCTTGCTCTCACCGGCTTTTATCACGCCAGCTCGCCGCCCATGAGAGACGATTACATCAAAGAAGCGCTCAAGACGATTAGCGATCCGAACATTCTGATCAACGTGGTTTCGCGCCGCGTGAAGCAGCTCCGGCGGGGCAATCGCCCTCTGGTGGAATCGCTGGAGAAGTTGTCTCCCGAAGACACCGCTCTTCGTGAAGTGATCGAAGGCAAGATCAGTCACGAGCTCGCTGGCGCTTGATTCAGCGTCAGGTTTGCAACTTTGGGCGGCCCCGCGAATAGTACGGGTCGCCTTTTTTGTGCAGGTGTTTCGTCCTTGTTTTTGCGTCGCCCGCAGAACCACGTTGCGCCCTCCACGCCCAAAGCGGTTTCATCTCTCCTTCGTCCGCATCAACTCACGTTCCCATGGCCGCCGCCAAAAAAGATTCCAAGCGTTACACCGAGATTCGAAACTCGAAGGCGCTGCGCGATTTCTTCGTGGATGAGCGGTTTGAGGCTGGACTCCAGTTGCGGGGCACCGAAGTGAAATCGATTCGCGCCGGCAAAGCGCAGATCAGTGATGCCTTCGGGAAAATCGAAAAGGGCGAGGTCTGGCTGCACAACGCGCATATCGAGCAATACGCGTTTGGCAGTATCTATAATCATGACGCCA
This sequence comes from Opitutales bacterium, assembly GCA_038320495.1. Classification (GTDB taxonomy): domain Bacteria; phylum Verrucomicrobiota; class Verrucomicrobiia; order Opitutales; family Opitutaceae; genus ER46. Next base: position 20,502 of record JBBQEG010000036.1, read on the forward strand.
AGCGAATCCGGAAGCTGCTCCTGCACCGTCGACATATTGAGAAGATTCGCGCTGCCCTTGCCACCAATGCCGGACGCGCCCTCGTTCCCCTGCGAATGTACTTCAAAGATGCGCTCGTGAAGGTCGAGGTGGCGCTCTGTACCGGGAAAAAGAACTTCGACCGGCGGGAGGACCTCAAGGAGAAGGCGCAATCGCGCGAGGTCGACCAGGCGATGAAGATCCGCCCGCGTTAGGCCGCCGCCGCGGCGGCTTCGATCCTGAACGTTCGGAACGGACGTTATGGGGTCGCCGCCACGCGCCGTCCAGGGAGCGGAGAACCTTCGGGCCACACGCGGATAATCTCGGCGCCGAGCGTCCGCCAGCTGAATGGCTTGGTCAACTGACCTTTGAGCGACGTAAGCGCCCCCAGTCCCGGTTCTTCCTCTTCGATGTCCTGCCCGCTCATCAAAAGGAACACCGCCTTCGGCACTTCGACGCTGGCCAACTTGATAAACTCGACCCCGGTCAGTTGCGGCAGGTGATAATCCGTGACGACCACTGCAGGGTTGAGGTTTGCCAAGGCTGGAATGGCCTCGGTGGGATTGGAGAAAACGTGGACGGGGCAGTCAAAGTTGCAGGAGAGCAACTGGGTGATGAGCTCGGCGTAGGACGGTTCGTCCTCGACCAACACGATCGACTTGGGGGCGGAATTCACGGGTAGTAGATGCAGAGCGTCCGAACCTTGCGGAACCGTCGCTGGCAAAGCAACGCGCGAGCATGCACTTGATTCGGATCCATCCCGGGAAATAGTGCCCGGATGCTCCACGTGGTGCTCTTCCAGCCTGAGATCGCGCCCAACACCGGCAATGTCGGTCGCATGTGCGCGCTCACGGGTTCCCGGCTGCATTTGATCCATCCGCTGGGCTTTGTGATCAACGACCGGAACCTGCGCCGCGCCGGCATGGACTACTGGAAGGTGCTCGATGTCCACGAGCATGCCGATTGGGTGGCGTTTCGCGCCAGCGCCGTCGCGCCCCGCGGCCGCTTTTGGCTGTTCACGACCAAAACCGACCGCAGCTTTTGGGATGTCCGCTACGAAGACGGTGACGCCCTGGTGTTCGGCAACGAAGGGTCAGGTGCGCCCGCTTGGCTGCAGGACGAATTACGTGAGACCCGCGTGACAATCCCTCACGCCAATCCGGACCTGCGTTCGCTCAATCTCAGCACCGCCGCTGGTGTCGCCTGTTACGAGGCCATGCGCCAGCTCACGCATCGACCGCTTGGTGGTGAAACCCGCCTTGCCCGCGGTTGATTCGGGAAGCAGGGGAGGACGGAAAAGCACACCGAGGGGAGACCGGAGGAATACCTGTCTCACGTGCCGACCGGGAACGCTCTCGACCGCGTGGGTCTAAGGAGTGCCTATGTCGGTTCGATCGTCGAAACGTTCCGCTCCTGCTCGTGTCCGTGCCGCCGCGACCGGGCCGCGCCTCAAAACCAAACCAGGGCGTCGGCGAAAAATAATGGCGACGGCAACGTTTATTCCTCCGATGAAGGCGTTGAGTGTTGAGACGGTACCAGCGGGTAAGTGGCGGCTTGAAATCAAACTGGATGGTTACCGGGCGATCGCCGTGCTGAACGAAGGCAAGGTGGAACTCTGGTCCCGCAACCGGAAGCCGCTCGATGACTACCCGGAAGTCCGGGCCGCGCTGGAAAACCTACCGTGCACCACCGCGGTGCTCGACGGCGAAATCGTGGCGTTGGACGAATCCGGGAGATCGCGGTTTCAGTTGTTACAGGGCCGCCGTTTGCCGGGAGCGCGCCCGACGATTGTCTATTACGTGTTCGATTTGCTCGAGCTCGACGGACGCTCCTTGCTCGAGACTCCCATCGAAAAACGGCAGGTTGCCTTGGCCGAACTCGTGGGAAAAAAAAGCGACACGATTCGTGTTTCTCCCGTGTTTGAGGCCGAACCGACGGCCTTGCTCGAAGCCGCGCGCCAACAGGGACTCGAAGGTATCATTGCGAAAGCGGCGGATTCGCCTTACGAGCCGGACCGCCGATCCGGGACCTGGTTGAAATGCAAGGTTCATGGCGAACAAGAGCTCGTCATTGGCGGCTTCACCCCGCCGAAGAATAGCCGCTCTTATTTCGGCGCCCTGCTCGTTGGTTACTAT